>SFGN01000106.1 GCA_004556565.1 Lachnospiraceae bacterium
GAAGATGCTGAACCGTGAATGGCAGGTGATACAGAGTATTCTGTCAGGGTACCAGCCGCAGGCGCTTCATGGCAGCCAGGGGAGAGGAACCACGCTGGGCAATCAGTTAGAGGTGATACCGGCGGACCGGACGTGGCGTCCACGGCTGCAAAGCAAACCGAAGGTGGACGGGCCACAGAGCGCCATTGTCACCGGGCCTGCGGGAGAGGAAATCTTCTGTGATGAACATGGCCGGGTACGGGTGAAGTTTCACTGGGACAGGTATAACCCGGCAACGGAGGCGAGTTCGTGCTGGGTGAGGGTGTCACAGGCGTGGGCGGGGCCGGGGTTTGGTAACCTGGCGATACCGCGCGTGGGCCAGGAGGTGATTGTTGACTTCCTGAACGGGGACCCGGACCAGCCGATAATCATGGGGCGGACGTACCATGAGGACAACCGTTCGCCGGGGAGCCTGCCGGGGACGAAGACGCAGATGACGATACGGTCGAAGACCTATAAAGGAAGCGGCTTTAATGAACTGCGGTTTGAAGACGCCACGGGCGGTGAACAGGTCTATATCCACGCGCAGAAGAACATGGATACGGAGGTGCTGAATAATAGGACGACGGATGTGAAGGCTGACCACACGGAGACCATTGGTAACGACCAGAAGATAACGGTGGGGTTGGGCCAGACGGTGAATGTGGGGAGCAAAAAGGAAGGTGGTCATGACCAGAAAGTGACGGTAGCGAACGATCAGCATCTCACGATAAAAAATGACCGGCACAAGGTTGTAAATAACAACCAGACAAGCAAGGTGACGGGAACTGATACCGAAGAAGTCGTCAAAAAACAGAGTATTAAAATAGGTGATAATTACGAACTGAAAGTTGAGCATGGTACAAATATCATATCTGGGGACAGTATTGAGCTAATTTGTGGGCAGGGAGAGAGCGGGACTTGTTCCATAAAACTGGAGAAAACAGGAAAGATAATAATACGGGGGACGGAGTTTCTATTTGAGGCTACCGGTCCTGTAGATATTAAAGGAAAAGATATTCATCTGAACGGATAGTGCAGGATATAAAACATGGTGATTGTATTTGCTTTATACGCCTGTGAATCACCATTTGTGATTGTTTAAATTAATCATAGCATGACTTATTCAGGAATCAATAAGCATGATAGAAATGAAAAATAACACGCCATTTCCTTTGTTGTCATTTGAAAAATATGGTCGTTATGGTCTTTTGTTTGATGTTATTGCTATTAAAATGTCATTGCGAATTAAAAATGGATTTTATGCTGATCTTGCTGAGTTTCAAAAAGAATTGTCCATGTCTGATGAATACTATGGGGAGTCTGAAACAAGTAGTCTAAAATCTGAAACAGACTTAGTTCTTTGTAAAAGAAATACAGATATTCACGTGACAGGTAGTGCTCATGCCCCTTCAGGGGATAAGTCTCAGTGGAAGGCTTGTGTGAGGGTTAATAGTTTTTCTAAAGAACTGAGTTTATCTGGTGTCCGCTACTTACAATATGAGCGAAATCGTTGGCAGATGAGCTTACCAGATAAAATTATTAATGTTCCTCTACGCTATGAGCTTGCTTACGGTGGTATTTGGCAACCAGATGGTATGGAGAAATTGGTTTTTTCAGCAAACCCTGTAGGTTGTGGATATTATCCTGATATTTCTCAACTTAATACAAGTTGTCAATATAAACTCCCACAAATAACCAGCTCTGCTTTGTCAGAAAACGCTACCATTTTTAATGGGGAATCTGACTTTTTTCAAGGTGTTGGCCCTGTATCTCGATGGTGGAAAAGTCGCCTCCAGTATGCAGGAACCTACAATGAAGTATGGCGTGAAAAGCGCTATCCCTATTTGCCGGATGATTTTGATGAGCGGTTCTACAATAGTGCTCATCCGGATATGATATACACGGGGTTTCTCTCTGGCGATGAAAACATCTCTCTTGAAGGTTTTTTTAAATTTGAACAGGTTGTTAAGACAAAATTGCCAGGTATACGACCTGTACTTATATTAAAAACCAAGAATAATACATCACATATGTTCTTACCTGTTGCGGATACAATGGTTATCGATTTAAGTCGACAGGAAATATACCTTACCTGGAGATTAACAATACCTGATTTTTTTGGAATGAAAGAAGGAGTGCTGAGTTGTATTATTCCTGAATGTATAGGGAAAAAATATTATGGGTAACTATCATATCGGGGATGGTGAATGTAGATTTAGAGTCGTGTGTTCTTCACCAGATGTATGTGAAGTAGGAGGTTACAAGGTTCCTTTTGACAGTTACCAGACTTTAGATAGTGAAAGACAGTACAGTTCAACGGTATGGGCGCGTGGATGCAGAGCTTTAAATGTTGGTTCAGTGATTGCTGGAACTCAAAGTAATGCCGGTAAAGGTGTCATATCCGGTACATCTCAAGGAACGGGTGACTGTGTTATTTTAACGGGAAGTCCGACTGTAACAATAGAAGGGAAACCTGTTGCTTATCATGGTTCAGTTGTTGGGATTAATAACCACAACTGCCTTGGTAAATTGTATACCAAAATAAAATCACCAATGATTTCTGTCATTGATAGAACTTTTAATTATGAAAGGACTGCTGAAGTAATACACGATTTACTGCTTCTGAAGGATCTCCTCTCTGTTGGTAATATTTTTGACGGAGATATTTCACCTGAGGTTAAAAATGATTTATTTCAAATAAAAGATCCTGACCAATCATGGGGGGAGTTTTTTTCAATAAAGAATATCAGAGAATCTCTCAGGAATGGTATTGAAGGAGATAAATCTCAGATCAGAGAATGGTTTGGAGAGAACACACTTACTCAAATGGAGAATGGAGCAATCACCACTTTACATGGTGTGGCGGATTTAGCCTTAGTTACATTCGATGCTCTGTTAGATACGGCAACGGCAATGGTTGCTTGCCCGATAGGCGAAGATGGGTTATGTGAACAGGCAAATATAAATTTAAATGAAAAAGAACAGGCTTTATTTAATATTAGTAATTCATTGATAAATGGGCAAGCATGGGATGCACTTAAAAAAATGATAATGGATACAAATAATGGTGATCAGATTGCTCTGGAGCATTTTGCCAGCTTTTTATGGGGCTTTATGATACCCGCAAAAATACCAGAAGAAAATATCTCTGGGAAAGTATTTGTAGAGCCAGTAGTTTTAGAAGGTGGTGCTGGTGGCAATTGGACAGTATTTGATGAGGTTTTAGATTCAAATGTAATAAAGCAATTGACTTTAACAGGCTGTGGAGCGGCCTGTGGGGAAATGTTGCTTAGGGATAGGTATATTTTTGTCACGCAAAATGTAATTGGAACAGAATTAACATCTATGACGTCGCTGGCAAACAAGCTTAATAAATTTGATGTCGGCTGGGAAGGGAATGCAGTGAGCGAATCTAGTTTATATGCCCTCAGTAATACTGGTTCATGGGGAGCAATGATGTGGGATTCTGGAAGTAAAGTAGGGCATTGGGTACTTGTTAAGGGTGTTGATGATGCTGGGAATGTGATAATATATGATCCATATCAAGGGAGTCGATATCTGATGACTGAACAGGAATTTAAGGAGGTATGGAATGGGCATAGTGTTTACAAACCATAATATTGATTTGTTATCGGTTGAATTTGATGAGATTACAAAAAATTGTAATTACACTTTTAGTGTAGATGGAGAGACGGCTATCTTTACTGCTAGAATATCAATAATAAGAAATATAAAGGGAATTAAATATAGCGAAGAACTTGATAAATTTATAATGTCAATAATGCCATTGCAGCCTAAAGTATCAAAAATTTTGGGAGGTGTTACTTGGGATTGTATTTGTGGTAAGGAAGTTGGATTTCCTGTGAGATTAATTGGTAAGTGAAGGGTGGTGAGGTATTTCTATATTTTTTTCGTGAAAGTCTTTAAAACTGAAATTATCTTGTTTGGAGCCCAAGGTGAGATCATAAAACGTATTATTTTATAAATATTGTTATGCAGGGAAAGGTCAAGTAATACTGCTTTTTTGTACTAAATAATTCGCATTTTATGTTCAATAATTGAGGTGTTCCTTATTACCTAAAGCTGTTTTTCATTGCTTATACATGATCAAATACTCATTGCCTAATTAAGGGGGACAAAATGGAACTTAAAAAATTGATGGAACATATTTCTATTATTCCCGATTACAGGCAAGCCTGGAAAGTGGAACATAAATTGCCAGATATTCTATCTGTTAACTATTTGCGCCGTTATTTCTGGTGCATAATGCTGGGAAGATATAGAGGATTTGGGGAAACACATCTCGATTTTTTGAAGTGATATGGTGATTTTGAAAATGGTATTCCTGTTCACGATATCATTGCCAGAGTTGTATCCTGTATCAGTCCTGCAAAATTTCATGAGTGCTTTATTAACTGGATGCGTGACTGCCATTCCTCAGATGATAAAGATGTCATTGCAATTGATGGAAAAACGCTTCGGCACTCTTATGACAAGAGTCGCCGCAAGGGAGCGATTTATGTCATTAAAATCAGTCTTCATATTATTTGCGATGTCCCTGATGAACTTATTGATTTCACGTTTGAATGGAAAGAGCTGAAGAAATTATGCATGGCAGTCTCCTTTCGTTCAATAATAACAGAACAAAAGAAAGAGCCAGAAATGACGGACAGATATTATAGCATTTCTGCTGATTTAACCGCAGAGAAGTTCGCCACAGCGAACCGAAATCACTGGTACGTGGAGAATAAGCTGCACTGGCATCTGGACGTGGTAATGAATAAAGACGACTTCAAAATAAGAAGAGGAAATGCAGCAGAATTATTTTCAGGGATACGGAAGATCGCTATTAATATTTTAACGAAAGATAAGATACTCAAGGCAGGGGCAAGATGTAAGATGTGAAAAGCAGCTGCGGACAGAGACTACCTCGCGTCAGTCCTTGCGGGGGCGGGCTTTCGTATTCTTGCTCTGCAAGGGATGATAAAAAGTGCAACTTTATTCCACGCAGCTATTTAGACAGCGTACAGTAAACAAACGAAAGTTGTTATTTCAATGGTCAGGGCAAGAGCATGAAGTGTTTACTACACACTATGCTCTTGTCCTGGAGTCAGGTCTTGTTTGGAGGGATAAATGGTAGATATTGTCGAGGCCGATAAAACGGATATTTATTTCATTCAGGAGAGTGTTTATGGCAAAATCGGGTTGCCAGCTTTTGGTAATACAATAGGACCATCCGCACAGCAAGTTGTTAAAAAGGTATTCGCTGTCGTTAAAGAACGAGATAAGACACATGCAAAACAGAGATTATTGTTGGAATATAATGGTAACAAACTCTGGATGAATGCTATTGATGGCAGTGAAGCTATCCTACCAACAGAATTTTCTAAGCGATACGAACTTTCATTATTCAATACTACTAATTTTGGAGAAGATCCTTTTCCTGATGTTAATTTATATAATAATATGAAATCAAGTTTTTTTGTAAGGTTTGGTGGAACATCCCATCCCGAGGCTTGGGCTATTTATAATGCAAGTACGAAAGAGGTTAAATATATAAAAACTGCAAGAGAAATTGATAAAATATTCAGTGATTTTAACTTGAGTGGTACATTGCCAATTCACATTGGTCAATGATTTTTTAAATTGTGTGATTAAATAATTGAACATTAATGATGATTTATAGCATCATTATTATTCTATAACATGAATAAACGGATTGAATGTGTTATGTTAAAAATGAGTTTATACGTAATAATATTGTTATTTTCCCTTCAGTTTAGTGCAGCCATTACTGGCAAGGAAAGTGAGGTTGTTTCACCATTATTAATGGATGTTAATCCTTCACTAACAATGGAAAATATTTCTGAATTATCCACATCATCGGAACCATCGCAACAGGGGGTATTTCCTGTAATATGTACTCGACTTCATCCTGGCTCCGTAATGAAACGTCAGTTATTAACCGGCTGGGGGCCTGTTTTTATAATTGGTGATGATCCTTTTTCTCTGCGCTGGATGAGTGAACATCTGGAGATCCTTAAATCGCTAAATGCCCTTGGTTTGGTTGTTAATGTTGAATCAGTAGAACGAATGGAGGTATTACAGCAGCGGGCTGATGGGTTATTGTTATTGCCAGTTATCTGCGATAATTTTGTGCAAGCTCTGCAATTAAATGCTTATCCGGTATTAATCACAGAGATGGAAATATCACAATGATTAATAACATAATTACTGCTAATAATATGGTGATTTTGAAAATGGTAATCCTGTTCACGACACCATAATCAGAGTTATGTCCTGTATCCGTTCAGTAAAATTTCACGAATGCTTTATTAACCGGATGCGTGAATGTCATTCTTCAGACGACATAGACGTCATTGCGATTGATGGAAAAGCACTTCCACACTCCTGTGATAAAAGTCGTCGCAGGAGAGCGGGCTTTCGTAGTCTTCCCCGACTCTCCCCGGCCCTAAACACAACCCCCACTCACCACAACCTAAACTCATCCGCATCCTGCCATGCCGGAAACTTTTCTCTATATTCCCGCAATGCCATCATCGATAGCTCCGCATCAATGCGCGTTGCCTGATGCGCGTCGGCA
>SFGN01000107.1 GCA_004556565.1 Lachnospiraceae bacterium
GGATTTGTGGTTCTCTTTCATCTGTTTTTTCTTATAGTACGTCTGCATCTGTGATATTTGGAAAATATCACAGATCATCTACGACCAGAACGGCAGGCCGTTCATGCTTAGGGTGGAAGACCCGGAAGCAACCAGCATGGTAACAGAATCCCACTACAAGTATTATTACTATCTGTTCAATGCCCAGAATGACGTCATCGGTCTTGTTGACAGGGATGGGAATAAGGTGGTAAGCTATGTTTATAATTCCTGGGGAGCCCCGTTAACAACGGCAGACAGTTCAGGAATGGATATTGCAGGACTGAACCCGTTCCGCTACAGGTGTTACTGCTATGATGAAGAGACAGCGTTCTATTATCTTAAGAGCAGATACTACGATCCCTGGGTGGGGAGGTTTATAAATGCGGATAGATTATTCAATAATGAAAATCTATTAGGGAATAATTTATATGTATATTGTTTTGATAATTCAGTTGTATATACAGATTCTGATGGCACATGCCCTTATAATGGTACCGCAGCAGATTTTAAAAGATTAGAGCAGGGGTTACCATCATTAGAGTGTACATGTAATGAAATAAAAGAAACAAGTAAGATAAAACCTAATATGCGTCCAAATCCAAATAAGCGAAAGGGAAGCGAAAACAGGCAGCCAAGTGGTGCAAGAGAAAGAAATGTGGGACATCCAAACGCGGAAGAACACAGCAGAGTTCCAAAAGGAAATAGAGGGAAACGTTTTGAAGCATTTATAGGTCTTACAGTTATTACACTTGTTATGGCGGCAATAGTAATTGATGATATTTCAGTAGTGGGGACGTCGGACAATGTGGCTTTGATTCCAGCTTCTGCAATATGGTGGGATTATGCACAAATGCTTTTTAAATAGACAGGAGTAAAAATGGAATATATTAAACTGAACAACGGAATAAAGGTTTTGTTTCATCAGATGTTAAATACCCATTCTGTGACGATAGGATTATATATCAAAGCAGGTTCGGCATATGAAATGGAAGAACAAAATGGAATTACGCATTTCCTGGAGCATTTACATTTCAGGCAGTTGGGCAGAATGTCTCAGGAAGAATTGTATTATAAAATGGAATGTATCGGAAGTGATTTGCGGGGACTCACATATTGTGATTTTTTAGAGTATAACATGAAGATTCATCCGGATAACCTTGAAGAAGCATTAGCTATTTTTCGGGAGATAATTTATGCCGATGAATGGGATGATATGGAATTTGAGAAAGAGAGACAGGTTGTCATTAACCAGATAAAAGAAAAAGGAAATTATATTTCACTGGAAAATGAAGTGAGAAAATGCGTCTTTCAGAATTCACCTCTGGCTAATGAAATAATGGGAACGGCTGAAAACGTCCGGAATTTCAAAAAGAGTGATCTAAAAAACTACAAGAAACAGATATTTACTAATAACAATCTGATATTTTGTATTACGGGATGTCTTCAAGATGCCGGGTGGGAAAAGGCACGGAAGATATTGGAGAGTGTGGATCTTCGGGATGGAAATCCGGCTCGGAGTCCGGTGGTTCCTCAGGTGTTTCATTCCCGGAAGCCAGACATGGTTTTTTTAATGACAAATGACAGTCTTTTAGATGTAAACCTGTCATTTGACATCAGCGGTAGAAAGCAGACCGGCGAATTATTATCCATTTTGAATTGTATCCTGGGTGAGGGGACAGGTTCAAACCTGCAAAAGAAACTTCGCGAAAATCTGGGTTATACTTCCGACATTTATTCATATCTGGAAAGATATAAAGGCTTCGCGGTGATGCATATACGTTTTTCAGTGGAAAAAAGGCTGCTGAAACAATGTTTGACAGAGATAATCTATGTAATCAGTGACACCAAGAATAAAATTACTTCCAGAGATTTAGATGTTTCTTTACCGTTCTATACGAAGAATAAAATCTTTCTGGAAGATGATACAGCCGAAATGAATTTCCAGCTTGCATATCAGAATTTTGTATTAAGCAGAGAAATCGAAAACGAAGAGTTGAAAAATAACCGGCAGACAATAATATCTTTGCAAAAACTTGCACAAACTGTTTTTATACCGGAGAATGCCGGTGTTGTTATAATCGGCAATGTAAACGGGATAAGTAAAAAGTCCGTCAGAGAGATCATACGAAAGTTATCGGGTTAATTGGCGTAGGTCTCTTGGTATTGGGAACAGCTTTGTTGTTGACTTCAAGCAGTACAACAGGTAATAATATAAAATATAGTAAAGGCGAAGAACGGGTGGATAAAGATGTGCTCCCAAACCGGAGTCAGGATATGTCCCGCCCAAAAAGAGCCCAAATAATGGAAAAGTAAAAAATCCAAATGGCTTAGGTTGGAGATGGCAGACAATGCTATGATACCAGTTTTATGTGGTGCATTTATGGAAGGAGTGCAATTGATCGGTGGACAATAAAATGCTAAATCAGCAATTATGGGATTGCATTGAAAGAATAGAAAGGCTTTATTGTGATGACACTATTACGTTATTGGACTATGTGTTGACAGACAATCCTGACGACCCACAGTATTCCGCCAATACGGCTTACCATTGTCTGGAAGAGGCTGTATTGTTTGAAAGACTGCATTTTCGGAGTGAAATAAAGAGTGTTAAAGAATATTTGCTCGCAAAAGGATATGGCAAGGAAGATATTGAACTTCTGAAGATAAAAATGGGAGAGGAAGAGTATCATCAGAAGTGGAGAAAAATTGAAATACCGGAGGTTGTTTTGTCGGTAATGGATCAACAATTATGGGATTGTATTGAAAACATTGAAAGAATTTATGCCAATCGCACTATTGAGTTATTTGATTATGCTATTGATGATTCTGATGTACTACGGTATTCTGCTAATTTAGTTTATCATCGTTTAGAAGAGGATGTATTATTTGAAAGACTGTATTTTCAGAAAAAGGTAGAAGGTGTTGAGGAATATCTGGTTGCCTGTGGGTATGGTAAAGAACATTTTGAACTCCTGAAAAGAAAAATGAAGGAAGAAGATAATGATCCAAATCGCGGAAATATAAAAATGACGGCGACTATCTAACGGCGAAGAATGGCCTGGTTTCGATGAAGGGGATGGAAATTGGATGAAACAGTATCAGGTAAGAAGCAGTAGCATTTGGGGCAGATTAACCCTTAGGAATAAGATTGCATGATATGTTTTCCAACCGACAACGGAAATGCTGATAAGAAAATTTATGTTGATGAAGAAACAGGTGAAGGAGATTCTCTTTCATCTGTTTTTCTTATAATGTGCCTGCATCTGCGATACTGAGAAAATATTGGATTCATTGACAGGGATGGGAATAAGTAGGTAAGCTATGTTTATAATTCTTGGGGAGCCCCGTTAACAACGGCAGACAGCTCAGGAATGGATATCGCAGGACTGAACCAGTTCCGCTACAGATGTTACTGCTATGATGAAGAGACAGCGTTCTATTATCTTAAGAGCAGATACTACGATCCCTGGGTGGGGAGGTTTATCAACTCAGACGGATATGTATCTACCGGACAGGGATTACTTGGTACTAATATGTATGCTTACTGTGGTAATAACCCTATAAATTGGTTTGATTCAACTGGAAATTTCTGGAGTGAGATTTTTGGGTTTGCCAACACGGCTGCATCTGAAATCGGTAAAGCAATGGGGATTATGCTTCCGGTATATGCTGGTTGTGGTGGGGTCGCAGTAGCTGACGGACCACTTCCTTTTGGTGACATTGTTGCCATAGCGGGTGTTGCATTATTAACAGTTGGTGCAATTGGATATGGAATTTATCAAGCAGCAAAAGTACCATCAATATCCATGTCAAAAGTTGAAGAAAAAGAAAAGGATATTGCAGTTTCACCTTCTCCTACGGTTATATATAGGTATGGTGGTACTAATCCGGGAAATTTGACGCCTAGGGCAAAAGATAAATATACCGGTTTATCCTTCTCTACGGTGTCAATGCCCGGTGCAGCCATGACTACGATAGAAGCTTTAAATGCGACTGGGCTTGTATATGCTGTTCGCGATAGAGCAACACATGTTAGTGTAAGACCCATCGGCGGAACAATGGATGACTGGATAAATGCTGGTTCAAGTTCCGTTTGGACACAAGCTGTAAAATCAGTTGTAATTAAATGGGATGGAGTGAATTGAAATGACTAATATTGATTATATTATGAGTCTGATCGATTGGAATAAAAGTATAAACGAGCAGGCAGACGGAATCAAATTGGCAGAAGATGTTGAAAATATTAATGTATTTCTACAACCCTGTAATAAAGACTATAATAAAAATGTTTGGGACAATTGCGCAAAAATTTTATCCGGGAGAACGGATGATGAATTGTCTCCATATTTGGTCGAATTGTTAGAATGGTTGCAAGATTTGAATTGGCCAGGAGCTTTTTGTATACTTGACAGATTGCAAAGATATGCAGATGCTTCTTCTTATAATTTGGCATTTAATACATGTCTTAAATATGCACAAGCATTAGAAGATGATGTTTGGGAGAATAATTTGAGAATGATAAAAAGAAAAAACTGATTTTTTTAACGGCATCGGCAAGTGTCGTCGT
The DNA here is from genome assembly GCA_004556565.1 of Lachnospiraceae bacterium. Taxonomy (GTDB): domain Bacteria; phylum Bacillota; class Clostridia; order Lachnospirales; family Lachnospiraceae; genus Schaedlerella. The sequence continues at coordinate 4,589 of SFGN01000107.1, forward strand.
TGAGGCATAAAAGGCAGAATGTTGGAATAATTTCAATCTCTTAAAAAGGTTTCAGAAATCCTTTTGATAAGTACCGCAGTAGCCCAACAGCAATGCTTGTCGGGAACATATGGATGTTTAATTTCTTGTAACGAGAATAAATCAGTATTGTATTTGGAATTTACACATATATCCTTTAGAAATAAAGTTGCATGGTATGATTTCCAATTGACAGCAGAAATGCTGATAAGAAAAATTTGTGTTGATGAAGAAACAGGTGAAGGGAGATTTTCTTTCATCTGTTTTTTCTTGTGATTCAGCAGAGTGCAGAAGACAGGTGTTGTTCATGAAAGCGCATCAGGCGAATTCCTCTGGCATTATGCAGAAAATCTGCTTACTTATCATGATATGTCGAAGAGATGGGTGTATGGAAGCAGCCAACATGGTGACAGAAGCCCGCTATAAGTATTATTACTATCTGTTCAATGTTCAGGACGATGTCACCAGACCTGATTGACAGGGATGGAAATAAGGTGGTAAGCTGTTTTTATAATTTTCGGAGACCTCCGTTGACAATGGCAGACAGTTCAAAAATGGATATCGCAGGATTGAACCCGTTTCGCTACAGATGTTACAGTTATGATGAACAGACGGCATTTTACTACCGCAGGAGCAGGTATTATGCCCCTTGGTTGGGAAGGTTTATTAATGCGGACGGATATGTTTCCGCCGGGCAGGGGATGAACTGCTGTAATATGTTTATCTATTGTGAAAACAATCTTGTGAACAGGCTGGTAATAGCAGACAGCTCTTGTCTGCGTCAGGGTTGCAGTAGGAGGAGTAAAAAATGTTGCGGTATCTAACAACGGCAGAAGGCGCTCTTGGGTATATGTGGAATCAGGTTTCAAATGAAGTCCTTAACTGGGCTGGATTATAGGAGGTATAAAATATGGGATCATGGGGACCGGGGCTGTATCAGGATGATATAGCGGAGGATGTAAGAGATGTTTATAAGGACCAGCTTCACCGGGGAAAAACAGGAGCGGAGATCACAGAGGAGTTGCTGGAGGAATACAGCGACTGCCTGTCCGACCCGGATGACGCGCCGGTGTTCTGGTTTGCCCTGGCAGACACGCAATGGAATCTGGGACGGTTGGAAGACCTGGTAAAAGAGCAGGCATTGTATCATCTCCGTGAGGGCGCTGATCTGAGGAGATGGGAGACAGAAGAGCCCTGGGGGATGAAAAAGCGTGCAAAAGTCCTGCAGAAGCTGGAAGAAAAGCTGCTGTCTCCCCAGCCTGCCGAGAAAAAGGTGTCCCAATACAGGCTGTATCATTGCGAATGGAAACTGGGGGATGTGTATGCATACCCGCTCGAAAGCGAGTATGCAAAAGAGAAAGGTCTGGACGGAAGGTATTTTCTTTTCCATAAAATAGGGGAGAGAACCTATTATCCGGGGCATATCATCCCTGTAGTAAGGATTAAAATAACAAAGGACAAGATCTTGCCTCAAAATGTCTCTGAGTTTAATGCATTAAAATATGTGCAGGTATCTTCAAGAAAATGTAACGATATATTTGATCCTGCACAGGGGGATTGTTTTGTAGAAGGGAAGAGGATTAAAAAGGCTGAAATGAAAGATTTCCTGGATGAATCAGGTTGTCTGCCGGAATACTTGTTTAAACTTATAAATACTTCAAAAAGAATCATTCCGAAAAGTCTTTTTTATGTAGGAAATTTCCAGGACGCTCTCCCTCCGGAAAGAGAATTCATTCCGGAGCATCGTGTAGAGATAGTAGGATTTTTGTGGAAAAGTTTTGATAGAATAATGATGGACAGATATTTTTATTTTAATGCTGAATAATCGGGCGTCTGTTCGGTAAACAAAAAATGTCAAAGTAGTAATTGTGGCATGATGTGTTCTGCAATTTATCGCAGAGCCGCAGAATAGACGATGATGAAAAAACAGGTGAGAGGGATTTGTGGTTCTCTTTCATCTGTTTTTTCTTATAGTACGTCTGCATCTGTGATATTTGGAAAATATC
>SFGN01000108.1 GCA_004556565.1 Lachnospiraceae bacterium
CATGAATAGGACACCCTTGGTCTTGGCTGTATCCTTCCCACTACTAGGGCGGATTAGGAACTTTCATCCATTAGCGACGTGCGCCGCCAGGCGCACATATAAAAACGGCAGACCTTTTGGCCCGCCGCTTTTTCAATTGTTTTCAGATATTTTTTATTCTTCTGCTTCTGTTTCGGCCTCTTCGTTCAATATGTTGCCGCAGACTGCATCTGAAATCAGATATACGATTTTCGATTCATTAATCATGACATACCTGTTTCCTTCTCCGTCCTCGCATCCGATATACATAATGAGCGTCTCTTCCTCTCCATTTTGTGTATAGGTTGCCTCGACAACAATTCTGGAATCTTCATCCAGCCCATAGATTTCCAGATCTTCGTCCTCAACAGAATAGTCAGCAGCCGTATCCAGCGTTACCGCTCCGAGTCCTCCGGCAACCGCGGAAATGTTTTCCGTATCATCTTCATTTTCCGAATCGTAAGTAGTTGTTGTACCATTCTGCGTGATTACTTCTTTTTTCAGATTACCGCTTCCGATATTCGGATAATCATCATACTGAGCGATCTCACTCAGGCTTTCGGTAATTTCACCGATCACTGAGGAAGAAGCAGTATATACTTCTCCTGTATCACCGACAGTCACATAATAATTATCACCGACCGAATTTCCAAAATACAGCTCAGTATCATTTCCGTCACTGTCTGTCAGGATCACGGTATAAGACGGCTCATCAAAACCGTATTCCGAAAGCGCATCTCCGTCCTTTAACTCACGCTCCGCTTTCAGCTTTCCAAATGTATCTGCCAGTCCTTCCGGATAGCTCTGCAGCAGAGGAAAATCATTATCCGCTGTATAAACCCAGACATCATCCTGCTTTTCAAATGCCATCTCACCATTTCCGATATCGTACCGGATTTTTTTTACTTCGGATATATCCGTAATGTAGACTGTCTCCGCCTCCGCCTGCTCTGAGGCTTTTTGTTCCTGCTTTTTATTCATAATTTTCATTCCGAAATATACCGCCAGAAGCAGCACCAGGACACCCAGTAAAATCCAGATCGCCGGTATTTGTTTTTTCTTTGTTCCCATGCGTTCCTCCTTCACACTATATCAGATTTTCATTATGCTCTTCTTCTGCGGAACCATACGACAAATCCGGAAATCACGATAAGAAGCGGCAGTCCTATGATTACTGCGAGGCTGAATAATCCTGCATGCTGAACGGTATTATATTCAACTGCCAGGCTCTTTGGCTCGATAGAAATATTTTCCACTCCGTCAAAATTCGCTGTCACCGCATTCATGAACAATGTGGTGTTTTCCAGTGTCGTAAATGTATCTGTAATTGAAGCTTCAATGATACTTCCCGCAGAGATCACGGTCAGACGGCTTTCCGCCTCTTCTGTCTCTTCGTCTTCTGATACTTCTTCTGAATCTTCACTGCCGGAGGCAGTCGTCACTGTTTCCGTGGCAACTGCGCCAAGTACATAATTTCCTTCTGTCTGATCATCCTCCGTAACAGCATAAGAATTATCCGATGTGCTCATGAATGCAGATGTAGAAATAGTATCCCGCTGTGCATCGGTAAGCTGCATACCGTGAGTGTTGATTACCAGAACCATCTCAGATGAGATTCCGGAATCCAGGCCGTTTGATACAGAAAGTTTCGGGAAAATATAGTAATAATTCCCCTGATAGCATCGCTGTGTATCTGCGATATATCCATCCACAGATTCCATGCCGTATTCAAGCATGAGGGAGCTCAGATTCGGAAGCTCTGTGCTGTTCGTCTCTCCCAGAAGAATCATCACATTTCCCCCGCCTGAAAGATAATTACGTATTGACTCGAGCTCACTGTCTGCAAGATCTTTTTCCGGAGAATACATCAGAAGAAGATCACAGTCCTGCGGGACAGCATCCTGCATCATCAGATTCACTTCAGTAACCGTACAATTATTTTTATCCATCAGATCATTGATTGTTGTGGAAAAGGTGCTTTCACCGTGTCCCGAGGTCCGGTAAATCTTCTGGTTTGCATCATTTACCACATAATTGACTGCACTGGTAAGCTGGCCTTCCCCGTCAAATTCGGATTCTGCCGCTGAGCCTGTATAGTAATAGGAATACATATCCATGACAATAATATCATCAAAACTGATCTGCGTGCTTTTTCCGGTATCTTCACAGGAAACGATGATCGTATCCTCCTGCGCATCATATTCGTTTAATACTGACGGATGCAGGACGGGGTCGATCCATTCCACCTTCAGATGCTTTGAAAGTGCAGCATACTTGCTGACAAATGTACTGATTCTTTCGTCCGACTCTTCTTTTACTGCCAGTACTTTGATATCAACATCTTTATCAAGTTTATCAAGGAAGTCCCTGCTCGTATCGGTAATTTCATATATTTTTGTACTGCTGACATCAATATTACGGTACTGCTCCGGAAGCTGCCCGATGATCAGATTGAATACGATCACGATTGCGACTACAGCCGCTGTTATTCCTATGCTGTATGTCCCTCGTTTTGTTTTTGTTGTCTGAAATAATTTCTTGATTTTTTCCATGCTCCTGCCCTCCTAACTAACTCCAGCGCCGTTTCTGAATGGCCTGTACCGTCAGAAAAACAAACACGGCAATCACAGATAAATACAGCACAATTCCGCTCACATCAACAATGCTGCCTGACACAATATTCTCAAACACATCTGTCAGAGCAAGCTTTCCAAACAGTTTCGTCAGGAGATTCTCGAACAGCTCCGGTTTCACAAAATAAGTAATGAGGCATGCTGCCACGCTGATTCCTTCCAGTCCGGCGGCAATCACCCAGTTTGATGTGATCTGCCATACCACAAATACGCATACGCTCAGAACTACCAGAAGTCCGATCATAGAGCCAAATGCAGAAGTCGGGAAAAATCCCAGTATGCCTTCCCACAGATATATGATGAGCAGAACTCCAAACGTACTTATATAAGCAATAATCTGACTTTCTGTAAGTGCCGACAAAAACATCCCGATTGAAATATACACACATCCGAGAAGGAAAAATACAAAAATGGAAATGTAATCTATTCTCAGGAATGCCGTCCCGTTCAGCTTAATCAGAAGCGGGAAAATACAGAAGATAAGATTCGGGATCGCAACTACCGTCACCATCGCCAGATATTTTCCCAGAACGACTTTCACAAGGCTGACCGGAGCCGTAAATAAAAGCTGGTCCGTCCGGTTCTTCCGTTCCTCTGAAAAGCTTTTCATCGTAATCAACGGAATCCCTACAATGAATACGATCATGCATCCTGATAATGTATAGCAAAAATACGGATAGCCTGCATTCAGATTATATGCGGTAAAATAAATTCCCGTAAATGCCACAAGAAAGGCTACAAATACGCATCCAATCATTGACTGGAAATATGACTTTAATTCTCTTTTATAAATTGCCGTCATCTGTCTTCTCCCCCTCTCCCTGTGTCAGTTCCATAAATACATCTTCCAGGCTTACTTTTTCTGTCTTCAGTGTCACGAGCGGGCATCGTTTTTCTGCGAAGGCAAAGAAAATGTCTTCCCGTAGGTCCAACCCCTCCTGTAATTCTATCCTGGCTTCTGTCAGAGGTTCATCGAGATTTACAGGAGTATCTTCCACCGTGATCTTTTTAATTCCCGGAATCGCACGCAGAATATTTCTAACTTCGGCAGGTTCTGCCTTTGCCTCGATCCGCACAGATTCTGAGCCGTTCATCAGGCGTTCAAGATTTGCAGGTGTATCGCTTGCCACCAGCTTTCCTTTGGAAATAATCATGATGTAATCACATACTTCCTGTACCTCAGCGAGAATATGAGAACTCAGGATAACCGTATGTTTCTTTGCCAGGCTCCGGATCAGTTCGCGGATTTCAATAATCTGCTTCGGATCCAGCCCGACCGTAGGCTCATCCAGAATAATGATGTCCGGGAATCCAAGCAATGCCTGTGCAAGTCCTACCCTCTGCCTGTAGCCTTTGGACAGATTTTTGATCATCCTCGACTGCACATCCAGAATCCGTGTAAGCTTCATCACTTCATTCACTGCATTCTCCCGTCCTTTGCGCGTAATCCCTTTTAATTCAGCCGCAAATTCCAGGTATTCCGACACAAGCATATCCGTATAAACCGGCGGAATCTCCGGCAGATACCCGATATGCTTTTTTGCTTCTTCGGGTTCTTTAAGTATATCATGGCCATCTATGAGTATTTCCCCTTCCGTGACACCAAGATATCCCGTCATCATGTTCATTGTGGTGGATTTTCCCGCACCGTTCGGACCAAGGAAACCATAAATTTTCCCCTCTTACAGAGTAAAATTCAGATGGTCGACGGCCAGGTGGTTTCCATAGCGTTTTACTAAATTTCTTACCTTAATCAAGACCTTACCTCCTGTCATTATCGTACGGAACAAAATTAACAGACATCTGTGAAAGTTCTGTGTTTGAAATGTGAGAATGTTTTGTAGATTCTGTGAACGCCCAAATCCTCTTCCCGGCAGATAAATCCATGCATACTCAAAAAGCGCCCAACCTTTTAAGATTGAGCGCCTCCGGCCGGTTTATCGCTATACGTATGTCTAATACTGATGTCTGTCTAAAACTTATGTCTAAAGAAGAAGTCCCCTGAATCGATTGAAGCACGCAAATATTTCCTGGGTTCTCGGCATTGCAAGGGATGATACATTCGAGGAACTTTCACATAACCCGGCAAGCCCATCCTGTTCAATCTGCTTTTCCAGTTGCGCTACTGCTTCTGCCAGATTCGTTTTCCCATTAAAGTAATGCATCTGAGCATAACGGACACAATATCCGAGTGCTGTCACCTGTTCGCTGTCTACAAGCTGTTCCACATAACGCAGGTCAATGCTTTCCCTGTTGATCTGCACCGCCTCGCATCCCAACGTCTTCATTTTTATACGTTCATTTGCACGAAATGCCTTGTCAGCTTTCGGGCGGCGGTCAAATTCCGGCGTCTGCGCCTTAGGACAGCTTCCAGTTTTTCCTGACATTTCACCTGCAGATTTCACCGCCGCCTGTGATCGGCTGTCTTTACCATAGCTCTCCTGGGCATAATATGCCCCCGCTTCTTTTTTAGCCGCATCTGTGATATCCTTCGGCAGATAACGGTCCATCTGGACTATCGTATCGGCCAGACGGAAAAACGCTCCGGAGCTTCCGGCAACGATAACCGTTGAAACCCCGTAGTTTTCATATAATTCCCTGATTCGCTCAATAAACGGCGTAATCGGCTCCATATCACGGTGGATCACACGCTGCATCAATTCATCTCTTATCATAAAATTGGTAGCGCTTGTATCCTCATCGATCAGCAGAGTCTTCGCTCCTGCCTCCATGCCTTCAATCACATTTGCCGCCTGGGAAGTGCTTCCGCTGGCATCCTCCGTATAAAACTGACGGGTATCCTTTCCATTTGGCAGGTCATTAATAAACATGGAAATATCGGTCTTCCTGATGCTTCTGCCATCCTCAGCCCGGATTTTCAATGCCGTGTCATCTGTGATGACGTATTCCCTTCCGTCTCCTTCAATATGATCGTATACTCCCAGTTCTAGTGCTTTCAAAAGTGTTGATTTTCCATGATAACCGCCGCCTACGATTAATGTAATGCCGCGGCGTATTCCCATACCGCTTATAATTCCTTTATGCGGAAGCTGCATGGTGACTTCCATACTTTTTGGTGACTGAAATGCAATTCCTCCCTTCATTGGCCTGGAGGAAACCCCTGACTCCCTTGGCAGTACCGAATCGTTTGCCACGAACGCCACAAGTCCAAGCGCTTTTAACTGCCCGCGTATATATTCCTGGTCTTCCGCCAGTTCAATCACATTTCGCACTTTTTTCTGATTATTGTTCTTATAATAAAGAGAGTTCTGTATACATTCCGGCAGGAACACAAACAGAATCTTTTCCAGCTCTCTAGCATTAATTGTCCTTCCGTTCGCCGGAAATCCAACTTCAAGCCTCAGTATAACGTCCCCGGTAACAGCATTGATCTCACAGGCGGTTCTCTCCAGTACCTCCTGCCCGCAGCGGCTCACCGACATCAGCCCGCTCTTCCCTGAGCCTTTCGCTTCAAATGTATACTGCTGCAATGTACGTCCAAACTGTCTTGTCAGGTAATCCTGTAGTGCTCTTCTCTGGCATTTCCCTGTGAAATACTCTTTGGGGAATCCGGCCACATTTCCTTTCACATGTACACTGATCTTCGACGGTGAAGCAAACGGATCTCCCTGTACATGATCTATAGACAACAGATATCTCGGAAAACGGTAAACACCCTTTGTGTCTTTGTACGCCGGATATCCTCTATGGTCAATTCTCCTCAATAATTCTCTTAAATCATCTGATGTCTGCATTTTATTCACTCCTGTCAAATATTCTTTTTGAAGTATAACCAATTTTGAAGACACATGCAAGGCAATCGAGTAGGAGGGAGTGATTAACTCCCGTCCTCTCACACCACCGTGCGTACCGTTCGGTACACGGCGGTTCTTTAGTTTTCGCAAACTACCAGATA
>SFGN01000109.1 GCA_004556565.1 Lachnospiraceae bacterium
TGATGGCTAAGTTATATGAGAAGTAACCGTTCGTGTATATGTACACGAACGAGAAATGTAGTGTTTCTGGGGCTTTGAGCCCCGGGTACACGAGTTTTAAAAGGGAGGTACTGTAAGATGAACAGAGTGAATCCTTTGCCCGGAAAGCGGGTGTTATTGGGGGCAGGAGCCTTCCTTCTAGCCATGATGGTGATTGGATCAATTTGGGATTTCCCAATTTCCAAGGCGGTTTACAATCCAAGCAACCCCTCTGGACTGTTCTTCGCGGGCTTTGGCGAATATCCGGCGGTACTGGGTTTTGCTGCCGCAGGTGCTATGCTGCTGTCTGCCCGGAACCGCGAAAAACGGCTGGTTAGCGTGTTACAGATTATCGCCGGATGCTGGTTTATTCTGTCCGGCGCTGCCATGGCGGCGATGCTTCCCAAGGGATACCTGGATATTTCCACAGTGCTGTCTGTCGGGATTGGCCTGTTCTGTACCGGGCTGACTGTTTGGGGTGTTACGCGGCTGTGCAAGGGAGCGGACCGACGTACCGTAATCCGGGTCGCGACGGTATTCCTGCTGGTAATCTTTGCGGACATTCTCGTGGTAAATCTCATCAAGATTCCCTGGGGCCGGGCGCGGATGCGGCTGGTTGCCGTGGATGACCGGGCGTACTTTATGCCCTGGTGGCAGCCGGGCAAAACACTCCGGGATACGCTGGTTGCCGCAGGTGTGGCGGCGGAGGAATTCAAGAGCTTTCCCTCTGGCCACACCGCCAATGCATCCAGTCTGATGCTGCTGTGCCTGCTGCCGCAGCTTTCTCCGAAGCTGGCTGGAAAGCAGACGGCGCTGTTTCTCATTGGAGTTGCCTGGACGTGCCTGGTAGCAGCATCCCGTATTGTCATGGGCGCTCATTATTTGACAGACACGATCGTGGGTTTTGCGGCAGGATTGATTATGCTTGCCGGGTTATGCCACATTTTGTTTCCCATACATAGTAAAATGCCCGAAGCGAAAGCATGAAGCAGAGCATCGGTGCAGGAAAGGAACGGCCAATGATTCAAACTCCCTGCAGGTTAAGTTATTTCCTGTGGGTGAGTAGATTTTTGCTTTCAGAAACAGCGTCTTCTCGTCTATTTCTCTTTATTATTTTCAGTATTCAAGAATTCAGGTATCATTTGGGTATCATAAATGAGTATCAATGTACCTACTGGTATTATGACTCTGATGTACCCGTGTAGGAAATGGGCAAGAACTTTTTACTTTCTACCGCAACACTTTTTATACTTCTTTCCCGAACCGCAAGGACATGGATCGTTAGGATATATTTTCTTTCCTACACTTACAGCCATTCCACCCAATCCATTTGGATAAAGAGATGTCGCAATAGTATCCGCATTACCTTCTAAATCAACAGGTATCCCCATCTCTTTTAATTGCGGTGCTGCATCTCTTAACATTGCAGCTGCATGAGAACTTCCCGGCACGATTGTAGGCATTCCACCTGCAAATTCTCTTCTTATCAATTCATTCGGCTTATGACCTCTGTTTTCTTTCATTCTTGTGTTGTTATGAGCATCCATAAGCAATCCCACAAACTCGTTCATTTGCTTTTCACTCTTAAATACCACATCTGCATCTGACATTTTACTAATTACATCCACCGGTGATTCCCCTTCGTAACTGTTTGCCCATACCTGTAGACACCACGAAACAGCCTTCTCATATGGTAAATCTAATTTTCTCATGAAAAATGTTTGTAATTTTTTATATGCCAACGAACTTTCTTCATATCCTATTCTACAAATTTCTTCAATCTGCTGTACCGATGGTATATAGAAATCTTTATCCATTTGGCTATCCAATAGATATCCAACTTCATCATTCTCCAGTATTGGTATATGTATAAACAATCCCTTTGAAGAATAAATTGGATCATCCTTCGGCCAATCTTGTAATCCCAAGCTACTCATTGGAAAAATACATGATTCCACAATATCTACGGGCATTTCCCATAGCATATCAATCATTTCATCTATGGTATCCTTAACCTTTAATTTGTATAACTCATAGATAACTTCCACCGGAGCAATTCCATAATAGTTTATGAAGAACTGCACACATTTCATCATCCATCCCTTTTTGTATTGATTTGACTTAAAAGCTTCATCATCAATTCTCTTGAAAACAGCAGACACCTCTTCAAACACACAGAATCTGTCCGACATCTCCTCAAAAGCACCCATCCAGTACATATGCAACTGCATACTATCCACTACTTCATATATAGAAATATCCTGTGGTGCGTCACATGCTTTACGGAAAAGAATCATTTGCTCCTTTGTCAAACATGCCAGTCTGCTTCTAAGCATATCCTCTGCACAGAAACATTCAAGAATCCGTTCTATGAGTGCAGCTTTACGAAGTCCTGAACACTTTCTCAATTCAAAGCTTCTTGCCTGCTCTAACAACTGTTCTTTTGTATATTCTTCTAAATGCTCTCTTAATAACATATAGTTTCCTCCTTAAGTATTTTTCTTAATAATTTAGCAACTTCATCTACAAATGGTATGATCCTCTTGCAAAAATTTGTTATTTTGGACTGGATCTCAAAAAAGTAAAACCAATCAATTATAAATATTGACGCAAACAAAATCGTATCACAAGCGAGTGCTATGGTAATTTTATCTGATAAGATCCATTCCTTATAAATCCTCACTACATTAATCAATGCAAAAAATATCGGCATCAGCATTTTGTGAAATAAATCAATTAAATTTAACACCATAGGATAATTCTTTTGATAATTCGCTTTTTCCGGTCTTATTAAAATCAAAAACGAAAACGCCTCTAATATACAGAGAGCAATAAAACTTTTATTTCTTCTACTCTGAGCTTCTTTGCTCAAACTGGAATTTGTCTATTTATCCACAATTCGCCATCTTAAAGAGTTTGCCACAATGTAAGTATCCGCTGGCTCATGAATTGAATTGTCAATTTTCTCGACATTGAACCAATCTGTATCTGACCACACAATTACTCTCCCTGATTCTCCCGGAAGCAAATTATTATGGAAGGCCAGATATGCACTCGAAATATCACACAAATAGTTGTCTTGCCAACCAATTAGATGCATTTGACGCAAACCCGAAAACTGCAACTCTATCGCTTTGGGTTCCCACTGGCACTGAAATATTACAGATAATATTCTTTCTTCCGCACTTCCAAAGTGCATTGCCATGTCATCATCGACAAAAGCTCCACTCTGAAAGTTTAGTGACACGATACAGGCATCATGAAAATCGCCATAAGTTTCCATCAACAAATCAATATCTTTTTGCGTTTCAATTCTGCTCCAGTTTCCCATCTCCCTTACCTCCGCAAATACCGATTTCTCCAGCTCTAAAAATTGGAATTTGTGGAGAGATTTCCTGAGTTTTCCTTATTTTACAGGCTTTTTAGCCCCTTAGATAGTGAAATGATATGTATTTTCCCTTATTTTTACCCTTGTGAGGAATCCGCAAGGGAAATAAGGGAAATTTTTATTTAAGCGTTGCTCGCTACTTTATCAAGAAGTCTTGCGGAATCCCGCTTTGCTTTTCTTGTTGAGTGAGCGTAAATGTTCATTGTGGTACTGACATCGGAATGTCCTAACAGTTCCTGTACATCTTTCGGAGCAGCTCCATTCGAGAGCAGGTTGCTGGTGTAGGTATGTCGTAACTGGTGAAAGTGAAAATCTTCAAATCCTTCCAGCTTTTTTGATACTGACCTGCAAGCAATGCCGAGTGTACTCGGCAGTTCCAGACTGCCATCCGGTCTGAGGCAGACAAAGGATATTTCTTTATAATCTGCCGGGACTTCCTGTGTTCCGTCAAGGTGATAGTATTCATAATACACCCTGTTTTTCACATGCACCTCTTTGTAGTAGTTGCGGTGGTAAAGTTCCCCGTACTGCATCCGGCTTTTCAGTTGTTCCCGTCTTGCTGCTTTCAATATTTCAGTCAGCGTATCTCCAAAATCAACAATCCTTACTTTCTTTCGCTTGGTCGTTCCAATCACATTTTTATGCTTTGCACCGTCGTAACGGATACTTCTTTTAATGGTCAGGCATTGATCTTCAAGGTTGATGTCCTGCCATGTAAGACCACAGGTTTCACCGATGCGAAGTCCTGCATAATATGCAATCTGAATCGGCAGGATCGCAGGTGGATTTTTCTTTTCCAGATACTTGATAAGTCGCTCATAATCCTCATGTGAAATCGGCTGTGTGCCATCTTCGACTTCATCATCGGAAAAGAGGTCAACTTCCTCTGCCTGTTTTTTCAGCTTAATATACTGCATCGGATTGAAACTGATTAACTGTTTTGGAAATACTGCAAAACGGAATGACTGCTGCAACACTGCGGAAAAAGAATGGATATAATCTTTACTGTATCCTTTTCTCAATTTTCCGTCTGGAAATTCGCCACCGAATGTAAGCAGATCAAGAAATGCCTGTAAATGTTCGGCAGTAACTGTTTTCAGTTTACGGTCTGCAATCGGGTGTTTCTTAGTGCAACGGATTGCACTGAGATAATTTTCCACTGTGCCATTACTGAGTGTTCCGGTTTTCAGTTCTTCTTCTGCCCACATGTCCAGAAGTTCACCTACGGTAAGGTTATCTGCTTTTGCAACAAATTTCTTATCTTCGTAATCTTCCAGTGCCTTGCGGAGAAGTTTTTCTGTCTCACTTTTGCTTTCGGTTCCGGCATATTCTTTCTGAACCATTTTGCCGCTTGCGTCCTCTACATAGAAGCGGTAGTACCATTTCTTTCCTTTCTTTCTAACAGATCCTTTTGCCATAATCGTATGTCTCCTTTCGATATCAGACAATCGGAACTGCTGAAATGCTTCTTGCGTGTAAGTATATCATAACTCCGATTATCTTACTATACCGATTCAGAATCCTCGTACATAACTTCGGATAAAAGATTTGCAAGCCGTTGTTCTGCTGTTTCCGGTTTCTTGGAATAGAGCCTTACAATATCTGCCATGTCATTCAATGCGTTGACAGTATGGGTGATCTCCCTGAGAAACATGATCTCGTTATATTCATCATTCGATTCAAACCCCATTACTTTTGCAATGTCCGCTTCTTTGGTATTGCCTTTGTAATTCTTGCAGGCGAACTGGAACGAATCCAAAAACAGTTCATATTGTTTCAACATTAACAGCAGTAGGTCTTTGGAAAAAGCATCTTCTGTTTTCGTAAGGTCAAGAGGTAACTGTTTGAGAATATCCGTCATGGCATCACGAATCTGTAATTCTCTTTTATCCGTAATGTCGGTTTCATATTCGTCCGTTTCCCCTCTGAGCCATTCCACAGATACATGGAGAGCTTCTGAAAGACCTTCCAGCACCATTTTCTTTGTATTGTCAATCGTTCCGGCTTCATATCTCTGAATCGTAGATGCAGTCACACCCATCTTTTCAGCGATATAAGGCTGTGTCAGATTCAATTCTGTACGGCGCTGTTTTGCCCTGCTACCGATCAGCTTGCGTAATTCTTTATCTTTCATGCTGATGTGCCTCCTTTTTCGGTATGTCATTACTATACCACATAACAAACAATATTGCAATATGCAATTAAACAATAAACAATATAATTTCGTAATGCTTGACAAGATGATATAAACACGCTATACTGACAGCACAAAAGAAATTGCATAATGCAATTTATAAGGAGGTGGTCACATGACGCAAAGAAAGATTGCCTTATCTATTGAGGAAGCTGCGGATTATACGGGAATCGGCAGGAACACACTGAGAAAACTGGTGGAGTGGAAGAAACTTCCGGTATTAAAGGTCGGGAGGAAAGTCCTGATTAAAACGGATATGCTGGAACTTTTCATGGAAGCCAATGAGGGCAGGGACTTAAGGGATAAAGGAAATGTGAAAGCCGTCACAAGAAACGGTTCCACTTAAAAAGGCGGTTCCCGAAGAAACCGCCAAAGGTTTTATCAGACCGAAGCCATGATATACCTACACGCAAGCAGATTATACCATGTACTTCGTCTGACAGACAACAGGAAACTTATGTTTGGTAGAAAAAAGAAAGGACGATGATATTTATGGCAAGATCAACAAAGAGTTATGAGGAGCGTCTGCTCCAGTTGGAAAAAAGAGAACAGGAAAGCCTTGAAAAAGCGAAACAGTACGCAGCACAGAAACGGGAACTGAAGAAACGTCAGAAAGATGTGGAAACAAAAAAACGAACCCACAGGCTCTGTCAGATTGGCGGTGCGGTGGAATCAGTGATTGGTTCTGCGATTGAGGAAGAAGATATTCCGAAGCTGGTCGGCTTCTTAAAAAGGCAGGAAGCAAATGGGAAATTCTTCTCAAAGGCAATGCAAAAAGAGCCAGTTGCGAATACGGAGGAAGTGTAATGCCGGAGGGAGTGGAGTTTCCATTCCCTTCATTGCTTTTTTATGAAGGGCGCATTATCCCAGATATTCAATTATCCGAGATAAACTTCAAAAGTCGTTTTGTATTCTGGATTTTTAGCAGAAAATCTCGGATAACGTTTTTC
>SFGN01000110.1 GCA_004556565.1 Lachnospiraceae bacterium
TTCTTTTTTTGTTTTGGCTTCTGCAAACTCTACATTATCCATAATGACTTCGGTATAATAGGATGCAGTTCCAGTCTGTTCATCTTTGATCTGAGAGATTACCAACTCTCCGGAAAGAGCAATCTTAATTCCTTTTTCAAGATATTTCTCCACAAATTCTGCATTATTTCCATAAGCTGTGATCATCACTACAAATGCTTTGCTTGTGCGATTTCTTTTTACTACCAGTGGAAACCTAGATACTTTGGTTTGTCCCTTTTGCGTAGATGTCAGCTTAGTTTCTGGATCTCTGGCAAGTCTACCCATTAAAACAATCGTATTCATTCTTTTTGTCCTCCCTTTCTTCCTGCAACACCCTTCCCTGGTATTTCAAACAGGATAATAATCTGTGCATTTTCTGCACGAAAAAATGAGGAATGGATTCGAACCATTCCCCACTTGCTACAGGATTTCTCCTGTAATATAAATAAGAAAATCTAAGTATTCACATTTGGGCTTTGTCTGTACATATACATCTGATCGTTATCATTCCAGATAACCCGGCTGTAAAAATACAGTCACAGTCTCTGTTTCAGCAGAGGTCCTGTACCCTTCGGTGGTATCATTATTGCTTCGCTCTTCCCGTAGGAGTCTTCGCCTGCACGAGCCGGATTATCTCCGGTAAGCATGTTCCTCAAGATGTATCAGCTCCTTCAATTGTCAAGGTGCAATCGGAAGAACTGTCTGAACCTCTTTTACGTTTGTGATTTTTGGAAATCAGAGGATTTTCAATTTGCCTTCCATATACTCTGTATTGGGAGCGACAAAATCGGACATGATTTTAGAAATTTTTTGAAATTATTTTTTGAAGTGTAAAAAGATATAAAAAAAAGATGCCAGGATTTCTCCTGACACCATAGTGACTATGCCAACTTCGTGCCCACTGGGCACAAGGTTGATTGTATTATTCTTCATTTCCTAATGATATTGGTTCTTTCTTTGTTTTCTTGTTTTTAGATATCATCTTATGACCTGTGTAAATAGCCATAATCATACAAAGCAAAGAACTTGCCGCAAAATATTTATGGCTTGATTTTGAACCTTTATATCCGCTATAAAAAGTTCCTAGCATCGTTATCAATGCTCCAACAGACCAATATTCATGAGCTTTCATTCTAACATCTCCCTTTGTGTTAATTTTAATATGTACCGTTTGATGAAATATGCAAACAGGAATTTGGAACGTGCTTTATAAATTTTTTCCGATCCCCTCAAGTTCGTTCATGGAATCCTTGTTTTTTTCAAGTTCATCTCTGGCTGTTGCATAATATGATTTTTTGAAAAGCATATCCCATGAAAGATATTTTGCCATACAGTCAAACTGCTTATCAATCAGCTCATACTGGATACTGTCTACGGGAGAACCGCCTACAACAATCGTGCCAACTTTTTTATTTTTTAACTGCAATCCACGGCAGTAGCACTTATCAATGATAAGTTTCAATTGTGCTGACATTCCCCACCAATAAACTGGTGTAGCAAAAAGAATCATATCTGCGGCAGCAATTTTATCAATTGTAGGATTTGTATCATCCTTATCGACGCATCCCTTAGAGCATTGACAGACACCACATCCCTTGCATGGTGCAATGTTGAGTTTGTCTCCTTTTATAAATGCATTGATTGCTGTCAGCGTGTTTCCTTTTCTGGCACTTCCATTAATGATTACAATTTTCATGCGTGTATCCTCCAACTTCCGATTTCATGATATCATTTCTAATACAGATTTTACCGTATTTTTCAGATTCAGTCCATCTTTTAATCCCAGTCGATAGAAAAATTCTTCTGTTTCTGCTCCACTGCTAAAAATTGCATTACAGTATTCCGTAATCACTTCTTCCTGTTCTTGGGATAACGTTTCCAGTAATTTCTGGTATTTCTTATCAATCTCACTTACTGGCTCTTTATCCTGCTTTAACTTCCATTCTGAATATGCTTTCCCCATATGCTCTGTAATTGTCAGATTCACAAATTCCTGCACTTCCTCGGATATGGTGCTCGCAGATTCCTGTTTATCTTTCTTTTTATCATTTGATTTTTCAAGTGTCGTGTCATCAATATAACGAATGATTTCTCGAATATTTGACTTCATCGACTGCAGATATCCTTTCATCAGCACAGCTACTTTTCTAGCATCCGATTTTTCGGTTTCTTTTTCCAGCATATAAAACTCTTCCAGTTCTTTCAGAATATCCATCCCTGCTTTCATCTGAAATTCCACCTCAAGCAAATCATCCATCACTTTATATAATTCTTCCATTGTTTATTTCTGCCTTTCCATATAGCGCCACTATATTTTCCACAATCATCCAAAAATAAATTCCTGTAATCCACATTTCACAACTTCAATTACTGCAACTATCCCCATACCGATATGTGGGAGTAGAACAAACACTACTGTCGTAATAATCGCTGATTTCATTGTCCAGTCCGTACTGATTCCAAACCCAATACTCAAAACTTCTGTCACAACAGAGATTCCGGCTATCAGATAGCAGAATCCAGCAGATAACCCAACCAGGAACACCAGCACAATATTCACCGCTGCAAGTACCAGCCAAACAGGAGCTGCAATAATTCGAAATGGCAGTTTTATCATAAATCTCAACATAATTCTTCCTCCTACTTTGTGCCCAGTGGACACAAGGTTATTTTAGCATATCTGCCAGATATGACTATCTCTTTTTAAACTTCGTGCCCAGTGGGCACAAAGTTCTTACCTGTCTGGAATATCCTTCCCCCAGTACATGTCATGTCGAACTTCAGCATCATAAAACTGATTGATTGTTGCAGGAGCGTTATACAATACCGTCAGCATATACTGCCGGATATTCTTCACTTTGCTTGTACTCCTGTCAAGACTGAAAAACACATACTGGATGTGTTCATACCCGACTTTGAGCAAACGGCTCTTGACCACTTGTGTAGGCACAGCTTCCCCATTGATCTGTTGATATGTCTTTGTCGAACATATTGCATCCAGCATCAGCTCTACCAGCTCTTCTACTCGTCCAGTTCCATAGCTCTGACAAAGGATCTCATATTCGATATTATCATGAATTAACTGTCGATACTCATTTCTCTCCTGTATCCTATCTCTCCCTTTCTCTTGTTCAGATAGATATTGATAAGATTCATTCTCACTAAATTCAGTATAATTATATTCAGTATTATTACAGTTTGTTTTTGAAACTTCTTGAAGTTTGTTTTCTAAACTTCTTGAAGTTTGTTTTTCAAACTCCTTGAAGTTTGTTTTTGAAACTTCTTGAAGTTTATTTTTCAAACTTCCTGAAGTTTGTTTTTCAAACTTCTGTGTATTTACGGGCTTTTCCGGCTCTTTTTTCGCATATTCTTCTATTTCTGTCTCTGTATTTTCTTTTCTCTCTGCTACATTTTCCGGTGTTTCTTCCGAATCAAAGATTGCTGGCTCATCTGGATATTCTGTCAGGCTGAAATTTTTCACGTAAATAACATTTGTTTTTCCAAGTCCGATTCGCCTCTTCTCAATCAATCCAATCCCTTTTTCCTGATCCAGCTCTTTTAGACAATTCACAGCCTTATTCCTGCCACAGTTAAGCATTTCCATAATCTCTTCCACCGAAAAGAAAATATATGCCCTGTCCTCTTCATCAAACCACCGGTTCTTGATGGACAGTGACATCCGGTCTAACATCAGTCCGTACAGCACCTTTGCTTCGCAGGAGAGATTTTTAAAATATTCACTTGTAAACAGCAGTTTGGGAATACGATAAAAACTGTACATATCGCATTCCATTCCTTGAAAATAATGGAATGTTGCTCTTATACTCATGACACATCCCTCCCTTCGTACTTATCAATGATTCTGATTGCTCCATTCCTCCAAAAGCTGACATATAACAGTCCGTATCTTCTGTTCATCATACTCTGGAGGAAAATACTTCTTAATTTCATCCTGTTTTAATGTTACCGTTGTTTTCTTTTTACGCTCTCCTATAACCAGGAGCCGCACAATCTCTTTTGTCAGCGTTTTTTCTTCTCGATGTTGCCTTATTTTTTTTGCCTGTTCCAGACTTGGATATTTTCCGGTACTCTCATGCACTTCCTCCACCATCTCCTGTTCTGGAACCGTAAGGTAGGAAAGCTCTACACCTACCTGCAATCCGATCACATCACGATCTACTGCGTTTAATAGGTCATTCATCAGATAAGTAAGCCGGATATAGCGATACACCTGCCTTGCACTGTCATTTGCGTTCTTTCCAATGTCTTTCGCACTGATACCGCCTGATGTTCCCTGATGATTCATTGCTTCCATCTTCATACGGTAAGCAAATGCCTTTTCACTTGGGAGTATATTAGGTCTCTGCAGATTGCTGTCTACCATCGCACGGACAGCTGTATCTTGATCCATATTTCTGATAATAACCGGAACCTCTTTAAGACCAGCAAGTTGTGCCGCATGTCTCCTTCTGTGACCGGCGATGATTTCATATTCACCATCACCCAGCGGTCGTACCAGTAATGCTGTAAGAATTCCCTCTTCTTTCACACTTTCCACCAGTTCCGCCATTGCCTCATCATCATTTACTTGAAATGGATGGTTCTCGAAAGAATGTAAATGCTCAAGTGAAACCTGCTGGATATCGTTCGTTTCTTCTCCTCCTCCAAGTAATTCATCATAAGATGTCAGTTTTATCTTCGATGCACTTCTACCTTTCATCCAAAAGCACCTCCTGTGTCATCTGCCAATATGCAGCCGCTACTTTTCCTTTTGGATCATGCTCAAATATGCTGATTCCTTCCGCACTGATTTCAGCTGCTCGTACTGAAAATGGAATACTCTGTGGAAAAATCTTAATCTGGTTTCCATATGTATCAAAAATCAGATCAGATATATCTCTTGCATAGTTCGTTCGGTTATCCACCATTGTGATCAATATACCTCCAATTTTCAGTTGTTTGTTAAGCTGTCTTCGCACCTTTCCTATCGTCCGTATCAGCTGTTCTAGACCCTTTACAGGAAGATAAGCCGCCTGGACAGGTATAATAACTGCATCGACACTGGCAAGTGCATTGATCGTCAGCATTCCAAGTGATGGCATACAGTCAATCAATATATAGTCGTATTCTTCTCTCATTCTTTCTATATATTGTTTTAAGACAAGTTCCCTGCTCATAATATTTACAAGTGAAACTTCCATTCCAGAGAGTTCGATGTTTGCCGGAATCAAATCAATTCCTTCCTGGTGATGTAAAATTCCCAGTGTATTTTCAAATAGTTCATCTTCTACAATCTTTGTCAGAATAGTAGCCAGTGTGATTGGTAATTCATCTGGGTTATGATACCCAAGACTTGCTGTCATACTTCCCTGCGGATCATTGTCAATCACAAGCACTTTCTTCCCTGCTTTTGCAAGTCCGACTGCCAGATTCACGCAACTTGTTGTCTTGCCAACCCCGCCTTTTTGTGAACACAATGCCAGCACTTTACAATCCTTCATTACTTTCTCTTCCATCCTTTTTATCCTCCCATAAATAACTTGAACCTTTCAGCATCCATAATGCTGCTTCCAAAAATGCAAGATACCGTTCTGTCATACTATCAAGAACCGATTCTGAAATAACTGGTTTTTCAGACTTCAAATCTTTTGCCACATCCTCCAAAACCAAACTCATTTCCTTCATTTCTGACCGGATAATCTCAATTGTTTCTTTCTTTCCAACAACACATACATGATTGTAAATGCATGATCGGACGATATAATCCTGTTTTTTCATTCCGCTCACTTTCACTCGTTCTTCAATTGTTGCTTTTTCATAAGAATTCACCCGAAAAGAAATGGTCGTTGTGTTGTGTTTTCCATGTCTGTCACCAGCCATCGCTTATTCCTCCTCTTCCTCATGTTTCTTATCTAGCAAACCTGCTAATTTACTCTGTGTAGACGGATACAGATGTGAATAAGTGTTCAACGTGGTTTCCACCTTTTCATGTCCAAGGCGTTCTGCAATCTCCAATGGAGCCACCCCCATATCAACCAGCATACTGGCATGGGAATGGCGGAGATCATGAAGTCGTATCCGCTTTACACCAGACCGCTCGATTCCGGTAGCCATACAATGTTCCATATGCGATTTGGTAAACCGAAAAAGTCTTTCCTTTTTCATAATTCCATACAAATGACTGCAATACTCCCTAAATTCCTCTGCAAGAAAATCCGGCATCGTAATCACACGGATACTCTTTGGAGTTTTCGGCTGCGTGATCATATCCTTTCCTTTCAGTCTCTGATAAGATTTATTGATTGATATGGTTTTCTCTTCAAGATTGATGTCATTATAAGTAAGTGCAAGCAATTCACCGATACGCATTCCGGTCCAGTACAACAAAAGAAACGCCATTCTTGTCTCCGGCTTATCACTTACTGTTTCCAGAAAAGCATTGAACTCTTCCTGCATCCAGAAGTCCTTCGGTTCTCCTTTACTCTTGCCAATCGCTCCTGCCTTCCTGCAGGGATTATCCTGCAGGTTATAATACCGCATTGCATAATTGAAGATTGCAGTCAGCTGGCAGTTCACTGTTTTCAGATAAGTAGGAGAATATCCTTTTCCATTCTTATCCTTATACGTCAGCAACTCATTCTGCCATGCACGGACGTCTGCCACCGTAATTTCACTGAGAATCTTCTTTTCAAAATAAGGCTTGATTTTCAGGTCAATAATATATCGCTTCGTGTACATAGTGTTTTCTCTGAGACGGACATCCATATCTTTGTAATAAATCTCCAGAAAATTTCCAAATTCAATATCCACACCCTGGCTCTGCTGTTGCAGGAAATCTCTTTCCCATTCCTTAGCTTCACCCTTGGTCCTGAATCCTCTTTTCTGTTTTCTTTTCCGATTTCCCTGCCAGTCTTTGTAATAGACCTGTACTTTCCAGTTTTTTCCTTCTTTGTAAACCCCCATTGCTAATCCTCGACTTTCATGCCATAAATCTTTTCTGCCAGGAATTTCGTAGAGATTTTTCCAGCTACTACAATATAGCCTTTTGCCTTCAATTCTTTGTTGTATTCTCGCATCAGACTATATGCATAAGTTTTTGAAACTCCAAGAATTGCACACACATCATCCACATCCATATACATTTTTTCCTGCATCATACTCATACCGCTTTATCCTCCTTCAAATACTGCTCAACATGTTCCAGACCATAGATCTTGTCCTCTACATAGCGGGTTGGCACCCGACCGAGAATCACATAATAGTTCTTGCTTGCCAGATCGGCATTCATTCTTTCCACTACCCGGTAAGCAAACGAAACTGATAATCCAAAGAGTTCTGCAATGTCTTCCACTGATAAATACATTTTTCTCTTACGCATGAAACCATTCCTTTCCCTCTTCCTGTGGAATCTCACAAGTATCTTCTACTCCGTAGAAACGCTTCACAAAATACTTTGTCGGAACTTTTCCTCTAAGCGTCAGGTAGCCCTGTTCTTCCAGTTCCTTGTTCAGATTTCCGATGATTTCATAAGCCGATGTCTGTTTTACTTCCAGAAGTTCACATATATCGGCTGCCTTTAAAAATAATTTATTCTGCATAATCAGTACCTCCTGTGTTTTGAATATTTATCTCTTCATATACTCTGTACTGGCAGATGCAAAATCGGACATCATTTTCCGAAATTTATCAAATTTTCTTGTTTTTTAATTCTCCATCAGTGTGATTACTGTGTCATGGAGTTTAAGCTCATCGAAAGTAAAGAACCTTTCTGTGGTATCTGTTTTCTAAATGCAGGCAACAAAAAAACAGTCTGCCTTGACGAAAATCACTTCAATCAAAACAAACTGTTCTTCATATTTACTCTAATTTTATTTTATGAGAATAACCGATTTCACGAAATTTGCAGGTGAATCTGGAATATAAACAAGAGAAAAAAATAATTTTTAAACTCCATTTGCACTCCATTTGGTCTTTTCGACACCCCGCAAAGCCTTTATTTATGGGCTTTTCCGCGATTTTTCAAGCTACTCAAACTC
>SFGN01000111.1 GCA_004556565.1 Lachnospiraceae bacterium
TGCTGCAGCTCTGGTATATGACGTCTATTTTCGACGGGTCAATGCTGAACTTAATCAAGAAGCCCGCATACACAAACTTCCCATCAGAACCATCATAAAAGTAGTTTCTTCCCGTACTTGCTCCAGTTCGAGCAAAGACTATATCATTGGGTTGCAATAGGTACTCGCAGGCTTTTTCGTCATCAACAGATTTCAAATCGGCCATATTCAAAGTGCCATCATCATTTATATCCGTTATTCGCAAGTAAGTGTAGAGGTCATCAGAAAACGGCACCGCAGAAGCACCTATGCCATAATAACCCCTACCATTAACTGAAACATCTGAAAGCGTAATTGTTTTCATATTTTCGTTCTCCTAACCTATGTATTTGCGGTGAGCAATCTTAACATTGCTCTGTTTGACCATTGCATACTGCAAGGTCGTGTCTATTCGTTGATGCCCCAAGAGCCGTTGAAGCTGCTCCACGGGCATTCCTTTGTCAATCGCCATTGTAGCGAGAGTTCGTCTGAATTTGTGCGGATGTACTCTCGGAAGCGAAAGCCGCTTGCCAAGTTCACGCAGTCTTGATTCTACACCGCCAATCTGCAATCTTTCGTATGGCGCTTTCAGCGACACAAACAGGGCGTTGTTGCTATCCGTTCTTTGTGCAAGGTAGTTCTGAAGGTGTATTTTGGTTCTGGCATCAAAGTAGACCATTCTCTCCTTGCTGCCTTTACCAAACACCACACACTCTCGCTCCTCGAAGTTGATGTCATCTCGATTGAGGAGTACCAATTCGCCAACACGCATTCCGGTTGATGCCAGCATATCAATCAAAGCCAGATCACGCAGAGAATCGCAATGGTCACGCATGGTTTCCAGCGCTTCATCCGTATAGGTTTCTTTGATGGTCACAGCCGTTTTCACTCTATGAATCCTGCGTACCGGGCTTTTTAAGATGTAATCTTCATCTTCAAGCCAGGAAAAGAAACTGGATAAGATTCTGCGGATGTTGTCAATCGTCACCTTACTGGATTTTCGCTCTGTCTGATAGTCGGTCAAATAGGAACGCAGATCATTGGTTGTAATGTGCGTGATTCCTTTTCCAATTTTCTCAGACATGGTTTCGATTGTCTTTCGGTAGTAGGAAAGCGACTTTTCGGAACATCCCTCAATTCGCTTTGCCGAAAGAAACGCACCGGTCAACCGTGCATTTTCTGCACTTGCATCCTCAGTTGTACTATCAGTTCTTCGCTGAATCTCATATCCGGAAAGATTATGCTTCAACACTCGCCGTAGCTGCTCTGCCTGTCCATTATCGAGATATGCCAGCATATCTCGTAGCACATCATTTACAAATTCATCGTTCATAGTCTATTCTCCTTTTATGATTAGGGAATGACTACGGAGTGGCAATCCTCAGTATAAACTCCTGCCACTCGCAGAAGTTATGGGTTAGGTCGTAAACGAAAATTTAGAGCAGCAAGCTGTTGTATTATTTCGCTCTTGGTTTTCTACGTTTTCCTTATCTCCTAACAGCCCTCGTGTAAACTCTGAGTTTGGAGAAATACCAGAGGACTTCGCAGTTGTTAAGGTTGGCAGTTTACCTATGCTTGTAACCGACTATGTGGCCAATGGCAGCTTTGCATCTTTAAAAGCTAATGTCAATCTATATCAAGAGCCAAACTATGCTTATTTTATCAGAAACACCGATTTGAAGTCGGGCACCTTTGGTGTCTTTGTTGACCAGCATTCATATGAGTTCTTATCCAAATCCACCCTATATGGCGGAGAGATTATCATTTCCAATGTTGGTGATGTGGG
Organism: Lachnospiraceae bacterium; assembly: GCA_004556565.1. Taxonomy (GTDB): domain Bacteria; phylum Bacillota; class Clostridia; order Lachnospirales; family Lachnospiraceae; genus Schaedlerella. The sequence continues at coordinate 1,805 of SFGN01000111.1, forward strand.
AAGTGTATTCCTCTGCCCGAAGCTGGATGGTCGCATGACTCTCGGAAATAACATTATTATGCTTAGACCAGAAGATGCCCATTTACGCTACTATCTTTACATTTGGTTTAAGTATCTCCAAGGCCAAGCACTCATACAGGGAATAAAAGGAGGCTCTGCTCAGCCTAAATTCAATAAGACAGATTTCAAGAATACCTCTGTTTTGATTCCTCCAAAGGATATACTAACTCGGTTCCATGAGGCTGTGGCTCCAATGTTTGAAATGATCTCGCAGAAACAAATTGAGACTGCCCATCTTGCAGATTTACGAGATACACTATTGCCTCGGCTAATGTCCGGCGAACTGAATGTATCTGACATCGACCTTTAAGCAGCTAAATTTTCGTTTATCGCATTATTCAACTCAATTTTTTCGTCTAATGACTTCAAAACGCTTGCAATTTTCTTTTGCGTGCAAAAATCAACCATAGGAACTGCATACTGCATTATTGAGGTTTTATCACCTCGTGGCATTTTTGTTCCCTTGGATGTCGCCATTGAATATGTGAAAAAATCATCATCTGCAAGTACATAATATAAGAAATCACTATCCGTATTAGACTTTGGAACAAAGACTAATACATCGTTGGAACAACCACCATCATATCGGGCTTGCCATATTTTTTTGAAATACGGACGAATATTAGAAACAAGGACATCACCGTTTTTATATTCCTGTGTTAGAGAAACAGTCGGTAAAGAGCTTGCATCCGTTATTCCGCTTTTGTTTGACAGCATATTCTCAGTCGATATATAGTTTTTCGTATTTAAGTTTTCTACTTCAACTTTTCCTTTGCGAAAATCGCAAATATCAGAAAGATTACACTTCATATCCAATCGCCCCCAACTTCTTGCGGATTTCTGCTTCGAGTTCATGGGACTTAGCGAACATATCAGAAAGCTCCGAAGTCAGGCGAGCCATTTTTTCATCAAACGGTTCGCTATCTTCTTCCTGTTCTTCAATGCCAACATAGCGCCCAGGAGTCAGAATGTAGTCCTGCTTTTCGATAGTCTGCAAATCAGCTACTGCACAGAATCCCTTCACATCTTCCAAGGTTCCGTTCTGGAATGCTTCAAAAGTGTCCGCCAGCTTCTGAATGTCTTCATCCGTGAAGTCTCTGTGCTTGCGGTCAACCATGTAGCCCATCTTACGGGCATCAATAAACAGCGTTTTGCCTTTCTGCTTTTTGTTCTTGCTAATGAACCAGAGCGTAACCGGAATCGTCACGCTATAAAACAGCTGCGTAGGCAGGGCAACGATACCTTCCACCAGATCGGCATTGATGATATTCTTTCTGATCTCACCTTCGCCGGAGGACTGTGTAGACAGTGCGCCATTTGCAAGCACCAGACCAATCTTGCCATTCGGTGCAAGGTGGTGGATCATGTGCTGAATCCATGCGTAGTTGGCATTACCGGCAGGCGGCGTTCCGTACTTCCAGCGAACATCGTCCAGCAGTTTATCCTGTCCCCAGTTGGACAGATTGAAAGGCGGATTTGCCATAATGAAATCTGCACGGAGGTTAGCATGAAGGTCATTAAAGAATGTGTCAGCCTGATACGGGCCGAAGTCTGCATCAATGCCACGAATCGCCATATTCATCTTTGCCATCTTCCAGGTATCCGCATTGGATTCCTGACCATAAACGGAAATGCTCTGACGATTGCCGCTGTGTGCCTGGATGAACTTCACGCTCTGCACAAACATACCGCCAGAGCCGCAGCACGGGTCGTACACACGGCAGTTGTTGAACGGCTTCAGGATTGCAACGATTGTCTTAACGATGCTGGACGGTGTATAGAACTCGCCGCCCTTTACACCTTCGTAAGCTGCAAACTGTGCGATGCAATACTCGTAGGTTCTGCCCAGAAGATCTTTGCCTTCCTCTGTATCAGACATATCCATATTGGTAAACAGATCGACGACATCGCCCAGAACTCGCTTGTCCAAATCCGGGCTTGCGTAATTCTTCGGAAGCACATTTTTCAGAGATTTGTTTTCTGCTTCAATCTCTCGCATTGCTTCATCGAGAACGGTGCCGATTTCCGGGGTATGAGCCGCAGCTGCAACGGTAGACCATCTTGCTTTCTCCGGAACGAAGAAAATATTTTCGCCTAAATACTCATCACGATCTTCTTCAAAGCCTTCGCCCTCTGCAACAAGCTCATTATATTTTCTTTCAAATGCACTGGAAATATAGCGAAGAAAAATCAGTCCGATGATTACCTTTCTATATTCAGCGGCAGGGATATGTCCCCATAACACACAGGCAGCATCCCAAATTTGTTTTTCAAAGCCAATATTGGCATTGTTCTTTTCAGCCATTGCCGATTCCTCCACTCTAACAGTTTATTGTAGTTATGCTTCTTCAGCTTATATTCTACCAAAGAGGCTATCCCATAAAACGGATATATTACTTCTCGTCCGGAACTATTTCCATAATATCGTCAAAGGTGCATCCCAGGACAGAACAGATTTTTACGAGCGTATCCGTAGTTACATTCTCACCTCGATGCATTTTGTTGATGGTATAGTTACTCAGATTTGCCTGTTCAGCCAAATCTTTTTTCTTCATATCTCGGTCAATCAATAGCTTCCATAGTCTCTTATAGCTGACAGCCATCATTTCACCATTCCTTTCTTCCAGATATTTCGTTCAAAAAGTACCTGTACTTATAATTATAGCACGCAAATAGGTAAACTCAACAAGAAAGTGAGCTATCACTATATTTTATTTTCTCATCCCAAAGAATTATCCGATTTTTTGAAGTGGCAAAGCTTTTAGAGCATCAAGAAGCGGAATTTTGGGTTCTTACAAATTGGCAAGCAGTGTAAACCTGTACAGGTTCACTCATTTTCTCGATTTTCCCTCCGGTGCAATCTTCGCAAATTTGCTTGTTGGGGCAAGCGTCCCCAATCCCCTTTGAACGGTATCTGCGATACCGGCTGCTCGTTCATTCTGAACGTTTTCCTGAGAAAGAAAAAACCTGGACTGCCATTTGGCATCCAGGTTAAAATCTTAATTCCATTTGATTATTCTTTCTTCTCGATCCAGCCAATAAAGGTACTGACCTTTTCGAGATCCTCCTCATTCATGGTTCTCAGCTTCTCGCACAATTCACGATACGGGGTTCTTGCATCGTCCAGCGGGGCGAAAAATTCTGCCGGTGTCATATCAAAATACAAGATGATATTGAACAATTCCCTGAGAGACGGCAAGGCCGCTCCGCTGGTTATACCACGAATGTATGAGCCACTTTTATCTAAATCCAAGCTCATCTTGTGTTCGGAAATATTCTTTGCTATTCTTAATTCAGTAATCCTGATACGAATAAATTCATCATACTGCGTGTTGGCCATTTCTGTCCCTCCTTCCTCAATTATTGTAGTATGAATTGGAAGGCAGTGTTGGTAGCAAGAAAATGAATTTTCTCTTTATCCTTTCTTGTATTGGTGATATAATTACCAATATTGAGGTTTGATTGGCGATACCAGTACCAAGCATCTCCAAAGGAGAGATTTTTATGAATTTATTCGCCGTCAGTTTCTTTGGACACAGAGAAGTTGATGATCCGTTTTTGATTGAGCGACAGTTGGAATCCATCATCCGTGAACTGCTTCTTACCAAAGAATATGTCGAGTTCCTTGTAGGGCGAGACGGAGAATTTGACCAGCTTGTTTCATCAACGATTCGCAGATGCAAGCGAACCATACGGGATGATAACAGTTCTCTCGTTCTTGTACTACCATATATGACGGCAGAATACCGGAACAATGAACAGTCATTTCATGAGTATTATGATGAAATTGAAATCTGTGTCGAATCTGCAGAAAAACACTTCAAGTCCGCCCACCAAGTTAGAAACCGGTCAATGGTTGACCGGTCGGATTTGGTTATTTTCTGTGTTGAACACAATTCTGGCGGAGCTTATCAGACCATGCAATATGCAAAAAAGGCAGGAGCAAAGATTATGAATCTGCCAGATGTACCTCGTTGACTTTCGCATTATTTTTCTCGGAAAGGAAGAACATGAATAAAAAGAAACGAATAGCCATTCTATTTGCCGTTATTATTGTTGTGGCAGTTGGAATCATAATTGCTGTGGCCTCACATCAGAAAAAGGAAATGGACTTCGATAAATTTGCTGACCGTTTTGAAAAGAGCGCAGAAGAAGTTCTTGGAGAAGATGTAAAGAAGGTCTCCAAAACAGAACTCGCAGCCACACTTACCTACGGAGATCAAAACGACAAGGATAATAACATTTACTACCGTATCCTTAAAACCACCTTTTACGAAGGAGACCCAGCAGAAATCCACGGATTACATACCGAAGCTCTGAAAGTTCTTTTTCCGGTGGACAGCATGGACAGCTGTGAGGAAATGATGATTCAGGACTGGCCCGGCGCTCTATATAAGAAGGACGACACGGCATTTCTGTGCTGGACGTATTCTCCAGAAGTTACTTATGTTCTGGAATACACTCCAAGCAAAATTGATGATTCAGAAATTATCAAAATGGCAGAAAGTGCCGAACTTGTAGAATACATCATTCGCACGATCAATGGTCGACCAGCACACCTCTCGATATATGGATAAAATCAGCTTTGCTCTTTCATACAGAACCTTCTCGTCAATGTTCTGCATCCGGCAAAGCATTCGAATATTG
>SFGN01000112.1 GCA_004556565.1 Lachnospiraceae bacterium
TGGAGGAATACCGTAAGAAGCTGACGATCTGCGGAGACGAGCGAAACAGCTATGCCAGGACGGATCATTCCGCCACATTCATGCGCCTGAAAAGGGACTGCATGGGCAATGAGCAGCTGCTGCCGGCATACAACATACAAGCTCTGCAACAAAACCATGAAAAAACAGAACGTTGCCTGAATGCTCCTTAGACGCTTTCTCTGGGGGTATGGGGGATTTATACTCTTTTTTCTTTTATTGTTTTACTTGACATAAATTGCTACGGGGGCTGTGGAAGAACTTTTTGTTCTTTCACAGCCCCTGTTTATGGGCTTAGTGAATTCATTGCAAGCCAGTCAGCAAAACGATGACACCACTCACCAGAATAGCCGTTAAAGTAAGCGGCCTTATTCCGGCCAAGTTCAGGCATTGCCATAAACAGCATGCGGTCTACAATATTGGAATGTACAGGCGTTTTTAGCGTGTTAATGTACCTTTTTGCGATGTAGGCAGGCTCACCGCGATATAGCGACTCGTACCATTCTGAGGCTGCGCCTTTGATAAGAACAATGCGGTGGATTGGCCATACAATTCAGGGCATTGCTCTTGACCTGGCCATACGCCCAGTTAGGCACGGGTTGGGACACAATGACATACTGCTTCATGACATAGCCGGTAAAGCCATTGTAGTCGGTAATATACCACAAACCGGAAGGATCGAAATCTATCACCGTGATTTCAGTCGTATCAGGAATCTGGATGAGCCGATCTGCAGTGGTAGATGCGGTGCGTCGCAGATTGAGCGCACCGCCCGTCACCATGCCGAACATCTGTGTGGCATCTGCCAGATTCAGCAGGGTGATGAACTGCTTCATGACGAAACCGGTACGCTCACCATAGGTGGTAGCGTACCATGTGCCGTTAAATTCGGTAACGATCAGCAGGGTTTCGTTGGGAATGCTCGCGAGGATGGAAGCGGAAGAATCCGCCGCCATTCGAAGATTGAGGCGACCGCCAGTGACGGTGCCGAAAATGCGGGGGATCATTTTGTTACGTCCTTTCTTGTTTTTGGGCATAGAAAAGGCGGAGCTTCGAAAAGAAGCTCCGCTCAAGAAGACAAGGGTAATGGTTGAGAGTGGTTACTTGGGAAATTACATATACGCTTTACAGATTCTTAGTGAATATGTTTGGATTGTATTTCCCTAAATAGCATTCCCAGTTGCTACACCAATTTGGCATTATGAGTAGGACATTCAATAAAGTGACATTCCTTTCAAACAGCATGTACCTGCCGGAATACTTTATGCGTCCTGCCAAGCAGAAGAAACTGAAACAGAAGTCAATCATCGTGCATTTGCCGAGTGATTCGGTAGTATCCACATTCATTGATTTGTAAATTATTCGAGTCAATTCCTAATCTAAACGAGATAGGAACATCTCTCACACAATTTATCGTGTACTCTGCGATGCAGAGTTGTGGCCAAAGTAGCTCCCATAGCTCTTTGGCTTTGCTCTTGGGTACAACAGAAACATCTGGAGTAAGTCGCAAGTAGAGATGACCATCGCTCAGCGGTCGAACTTGATCGAATATGGAAAAGCAACCTTGTTTGTTGCGCGCAGTAAAGCTTTCAGCTTGATGCTGGTCTAAACATATGCCCCACGCAACATCTGGAATTCCCGACCTAAACTTAGGAATAAAGCAACCATTTCCTGTTAACAATGGAGAAACACAATCTGATTTATAGCGATCCATCTTTATGCAACCGAAACTAGAACTATATGTATTGCAGAGCAACAACAAACGTTCTTCCCACTTATACTGCAAATCAAATGTATTATTTGCATATTTTAGCATACATCGTGGTAGTGAGATGTGGATACAGTGCATGCACTCATCGTTGTTTACGTCTTTATCATTTGAAGAAGCAACATTCCTTTTTACTTCGTCGATATAAGACGGAAGTAACTGTGGATCATCACATCTGACATAAGAGATCTTTAGCGGTATTCCCTTTGACTCGAAGCATTTTTGTGGAAAACAGATCCCTTCAAGATCATCTGTTGGACAGTTGAGCATTTGACATAGCCACGTTGTCTTTTGAGGCGTACCCAAAGTGATGGAATCATCCAAGTCTGTATACTGCAAAACTTCTTGTCGCCACTCCTTGGAAAGGGCTTTGACTGATACTGCAAACTTAAGCTGTGTTTTATCCGGCACAAGGGTAATTTCGAAACTATGGAGTGCATGTGATTGCTGCTCAAGTTTGTTGTGGAAGTCGTGAAGCATCTCGGAATTCTTAGCAATTCTAATCCATTCCCCAGTGGAGGTTGTGCCGCTAACCATCACAGTACCTTGTAGAGCTATCCATAGGTTATAGTATGGTATCAACTCCTCAAAGAAGGGCTTCGTTGCTTCAACAGGGTTCCAGGCTTCGTCTTTTTTCCCAAGCAGATAGAACGAAAACTGGTAACAGATTGGATCAAACCATTTTGTTTTGTTCTTCATAATTTCACCCCTTCATGTACTATTATGGAGCCAAAAGAAGACCTAAGCCAATTGCCTCATCTCCGGGGAGAGGGGTAATCAGCCCCCAAAGAAAGATAGCCATCGCTGCTGCGGTAGTCCACGAGGGCTGCAGGGCATATTGCCTTTCGCGTTCCCTTGCTCTTTCCGGAACTACTACGGGTTCCGGAACTGTTTGTTGTTTTTTCTTGCGAGTCTGTTTGGCTGAATACAGAATAAGAGGGCCTTCGGCTCGCACAGAAACATCCACAACAACATCTTCATATTCGTAATGAAGCGTACCATCAGGAGGGAGGACAAGATTACACGCATTACCCAGTTGAGTGGGCAGATTACCTCGCATGTACCGTTCGAGTTGCGCCTTTCCGGCTTCAATGTGCTCCGGTCTATCAGGTTTTACTTCATATATTTCATGAGAACAGACATTGTAAAGATCAATACGTCCAGTGCTTGTACTCACTTCCATCGCAACTCCAACATTATGGGCAACAATCCATTTTTGAACTTCACTATGATAAAAACCATAATAGGGTTCATAAGCACCCATTGTCCATACGAGCCCATCATTGTCCAAAAGACATACAGGAGAGTTGACACAATAGGTGTAAACATTATGAGCGAAGATTTCTCCTCTAAATCCCAAATGCGAATCTGCATTAACAAACCTACACAGATTGGGGTTGAAATAGCGGCTTCGCAGATAGTATAGCCTGGTTTCCTCATCAAACACATACCCACGATACCTGAAGGGCTGGATCGTCCCCAGCGTGCTGGCCAGAGAACCAGTCTTGCTGATCATCTTGCCCCAAGTATCGTAAGAATAGAATACCATTTTGGCACCGTTGCTGTCAACCAGGCCAATGACATCGCCCTGTAGGTTGTACAGATAGGCGTAAGAAGTGCCGTTGAAAACGACCACCGCAGGCTTGTTTTGCGCATCGTAGAAGAAGTGCAGATCATTGCCATTTTCGGCCATATGCACAATGTTCTTGCCATGCAGGGTGTAGCTGGTCGCCTTGTAGCCAATGTCGCCCGTAGCGTCATCGTAGTACATGCGGGTCTTCTTGGTGCACAAGCCGTCTTCGTTGTAATCGTAGGTGATCTCATCGTAGCCGGGTTCACCAAAGTTCCCCTTATGCGTAGCGCGCATCTGGCGGCCATTCCAGGTGTAGTTCCAGGTGCCGTCGTTCAGCGGGTTGCCGATCGCGTCATAGGTAATGGCCTGGTCGTTGAATGCAGTCATTTTGTCTTTCCAGTTGGCGTCGCCATAGGCAAAGAGATCAGACTTTACAGCAGAACCAACGGTGCAAGTAGTAAATGCATACGCGACTTTGCTTTGAATATTGCCGCCCAAATCATAGGTATACAGCCAAGTAGTGCCCGTAGCATCGGCAGTGGTGTCATGCGGGTCGTTCACTCGGGTCAGCTGGCCCAGCAGATCGTACTCGTGGGAGATGGTCTTGGCGCCGTCGCTGACGCTGGTGATGTTGCCCGTATCGTCATAGGTATAGGTCAGCGTAGTGCCGGACTGGGTAATGGTCTGCACCAGAGGCGTGGTGCTATTGGTGCCGTGACCGCCAGCCAGATATCCGTAGGTCGTGGCAACCCCGGTGCTGCCGGCGTTGACCGTGCAACGGGAGATGCGCCCCAGACCGTCATAGACATACGCCACCTGACGGGAGCTGCCGAAGTTGAGCAGCGTAGGCCGGTTCTCATTGTCATGGGTGAAGACAGAAATAGCGGAGCCACCGTAGAAGCTCCGCCAATGTTAGGGTAAAATAGTGCTTTTAATTCAAGTGGCTTATTGGTCAAGTTCTGGAAAACTGTTATCCATATATCGCAGTAGATCTCGAATGCTATTTACTACATAGTGTGATGAGTGAATACTTAATGGATATAAATTTCTATCTTGTACTGCGCTTATGGTAGTTAACATGGGATTGTTTGAAATGAGACTGGCAACCTCCCTAACATACTCCTGCCCGAAGTATAATAGAGATCCATCTGTATCGAAAGCATAAGGGCTAAACAGAATGATATCCGGATTCCAATCCGCTAAAACTTCTATATTATCAAAAAGGCACATGTGCTCGCACGATAGAGGAGCTATCCCAACAGCATCAATGACATCATCCCACAAAGGGCAGTATTCTCCAACATAAGCAGCATTACGTTTACTTATATGCTCATTATCAACAAGGCGAGCAATGTCTTCAAGCGCTGATTCGAGGATCAACACCATTTCATGTGCTCTTTCTCTTTCCCCAACAGCATCTCCGATTTGCATAATGAGTGACTTTATTTCATCAATAGATTCGGGTTCATCCACAAAAAGGAATTCTGCCCTCTGCGATAGAGCTGGAAATATTTCCACATAATCTGACATCAAATCCTTATCAAGCACTATCAGGTCTGGATCAAGCTGCAGAAGTTCACATTCATCACTATTCTGCCAATTAGCACCAGGAATGTGGGAAACATACTTAATGATCGGCGAATACGATTCGTCTTCAATCTGCTGATGACCCACATACACAATACGATCTGTACCTGCCAAATCAACAAGTATTTCCTCGGCATAAAGTGGAAAAACAATAATTCTCTTTGGTGAGGCCTGCTCGTCACTGAATGCTACTCCATATCCAGGTAAAATACAAAGGAGGAGATAGGCTATGGAAGAACCAATGAGCAAACAACGCAATATAGATGAACTGAAGAAACGGCTGTAGTTTGCTGGTTTCATATGCGATATCTCCTCCCAATACTCATGTCAGAAAGTGTAAGAAAGTTTATTCGTCAGGATTAATGAATGATCCCAAGGAATAGCTTATTCCTGTTCATCAAGAACAACACCTTGGTGCCATCCATAGTATACCCATTCCAAATCCGAGAAGGGTCTCAGATTGCCGCATTTCTTCTTGGTGTTAAAAGAATATACAGCATGTTCAGGGCCATCGCCAAAATCGTACAAGCCGTAATACACACCACCGTGACTTACCTTACCGGGGGTTGTGCTGGCAGTACCGACAATCATTCCTCGCACAAGACCACTTGGACCGCCAATATCTTCGATGTTTCCCTTGAATACCATGTTATCTCTAAACATAGAAGTCATGCCCGCTGCATATGTGTGATGCCCGTGACGCTTAAGTTTTCCGACAATTGCAGCCCTGATATACATGGCACAACCGGTGTCTTTTGCAGCACTAACATCCGTCTTTTTATCAGCCATAATTTTAAGATTGCTGATTAGAACATCAACTGTAACAACTTCCGCCTCTGGATTGGGATTGCTTCGTGTTGCATTAGAGTGTTGCACGATCATCACAGCGTTACGCACTCGATTAACCAGAATATCCCATACACTGATCATGCCAGTATCATCAGTGCGAACAACTGGCGCATTGACACAGTAAGTGAATATATTGTGCGTCAAAGGATAACCCATGCAACCAAGCACCGTATCTGCATTCACAAATCGGTTCCGCTGTGCCATGTAATATCTTGTTTGGAGATAATACAGTCCCGTCTCTTCATCAAAGACATACCCGCGATACCTAAAGGGCTGGATCGTACCCAGCGTGCTGGCGAGCGTACCAGCCTTGCTGATCGGCTTACCCCAAGCATCGTAAGAATAGGATACCATTTTGGTGCCGTTACTGTCAACCAGGCCAATGACATCGCCCTGTAGGTTGTACAGATAGGCGTAAGAAGTGCCGTTGAAAACGACCACCGCAGGCTTGTTCTGCACATCGTAAAAGAAGTGCAGCTCATTGCCAATTTCGGTCATATGCACAATGTTCTTGCCATGCAAGGTGTAGTTGGTTACCTTGCAGACGATATCACCCGTGGCATTATCGTAGTACATGCGGGTCTTCTTGGTGCGCAGACCGTTTTCGTTGTACTCAAAGGTGATCTCATCATAGTCTTGCTCGCCCAATTCCCCCTTATGCATGCAGCGCAGCCGGCGACCGTTGATCCAAGAATAGTTCCAGGTGCTGTCGTTGGTGGGATTGCCAATGGCGTCATAGGTAATGGTCTGACCATTGAACGCAGTCAGCTTGTCCTTCCAGTTGGCATCATCGTAGGTGAAGACGTCGGTCTTAATGGCAGTACCAACAGTGCCGGTAGTGAAGGCATATGGGCAACGAGCAGCTGCTGCCGGCATACAACATACAAATCGGCGTGGCAGATGAGTATATCGTCGTGGCGGACGTCAACCACTACCGCTCCGATATGGATTGCTTCGTGCCGCTGATGGAGAAGTTTCATGCTCTGTACGGCTTCTATCCGGAGTATCCCGTAGCGGACGCCGGTTACGGCTCGTACAGCAACTACCTGTACTGCGAAGCGCATGGCATGAAGAAGTATATGAAGTTCACCATGTTCGACAAGGAAAGCAAAGACAGGAAATACCGGGAGAATCCGTA
>SFGN01000113.1 GCA_004556565.1 Lachnospiraceae bacterium
AAAAAAAAAAAAAAAAAAGTAACTGAGTAAATCTGAAGATCTAATTGGGTTCATTAAAAGACTCATGAATCAGGGAGCATCCCACCTGGCAAACAGAGAGCTCCTCCAAGGGGTTACACACTATGAAAGTCTTTTATAGTAAGAAGGGTAGGACAAGGGGAAAATGACATCAATAGGAAAGAAAGACAAAGAAAGAAAAGTTGACTGGAGAAAAGTAAAAGTTCAGGTGATGTTTGCTTCTTATTGGCTACACTGTAGCATTTTTTTAATTGGGAGGGTTTGCTTTTGCATAAGAAGGCAGTCTTCCCTCCTCCTGCTGGGGTAGAAACCAAGTGAACTTCCTGTTTGGGAATGCAAGGTTCCTAGCTTCCTGCTGGGGTCAGTAATTGACATTCTCCTTTTAGGGTAATTACCACGAAGGGTAAGGTGTGAGAGCTCCCTCTACAGGCCTTCTCAACTCCAAGTTGAGTTAAGGTACCCTAAATTCATGTTCACAGCTCTCCTTGATCTTCAAAGATCAAGATCTTTCTCTGAAAGGGTCACTGATCAAAAGTCAGGTTTTCCAAATTCAGTAGTCCTCACCTCTCAGCGGCAGGAAGCCTCCATCCTGGGTAATGTGTCCCACATAGATGGGAAAGTGTACAGACCAGAAACCACTTAAGGCCACATTTGAGGAACAAGTAAGGACAGGAGGGAGAACTGTCAGGCATTTTGTAAGCATCACGGATCATCTCAAAGTGCTGTCACCTTTATAACCTTTCCAGGCCTCTGTCAGAACTGGATCCAACGTCTTGGTCAAAAGCATCCTGGCTATCGTTTTAAACACTGACAGATCCTCCCTCTGACAACTGGCATGCTCTGGAAAGGGCACAGAGCTCTGCCTGAGGACATCTCCAACACTGACTAGGTCATCATGGGTAGAAACAGCATAACTAGCTTGAAAATCCCTTCTCAATTGTAAGCATAACTCATCAATACACAAGATTCAATTGGGATTGGTTTAGAGATATCATTAATCAGGACAGTGTCACAAAATGGGACATTATTACCTCATTGTCATGGTGCTTTCCTTGTTGAGATAAAAGTAGTAGTGTAGCAGGCCTGAGAGCATTGCAATGTTTAAGATATAGATGAGGTGGTGAGAGCACAAGGATCTCATAGGAAGTTAATCTACCTGCAGGAAAACACTGAGTCATTTCACAGTTAAGAAGACTGGAGAGTGTGTGGAATTTGCCAAGGCTTTCGCTAACTTTGCAGGTCTGGCTGTCACTTCAAGACAACGGAGACAGGCATGAGCAACAGAATCAAGTTGCATGCTACAACAGGCAGTAGGGCTATGTTTACTACATGCTTCCATAACTCCCAGGGCCTAGTTATCCCTTTCCTGCACAAATAAAGTAAAATGCTTGAATAGTTGAATAACCCTAAGGCAGGTGGCTCTTGTAGCAGTAGTTTTCACTTTAGAAAAGCCTGCTCATGTTTATCTTCCCAAGGATGGGGTTAAGGAACTAGAACTTCAGTAAGTTCATAAAATTTGGAACCCAGAGTTTGCAATAACCAGCTAAATCTAGAAATCCACAATGCTGTCCCTCAGTTGTGAGCCTGGGAATGTCCTGTGTGAGCTTAATTCTTGTGGAAGTCAGCTGGATTCCTTTAGTGTTTAGATTATGCCCTATATAATGTCCAGTGTTGAGATAACTGAAATTTTCTCTATGTGCTCTTTTTCAGATACCTATTGCAGCAAATAAAGGGAAGCTTTTATGCATGCCTCATAGAATTGTATAGTAGCAGAGTACACCATGAGATCATCTGCATCTTGTAAAATGGGTGATTTCTCAGGGAACTAGAAAACACTTAAAACGTTAGCTTTTTTCTTTTCCTTTTTAGGGCTGCACGTGCCACACATGGAGATTCCCAGGCTAAGGATCTAATTGGAGCTACAGCTGCCAGCTTACACCACAGCAATGTCAGATCCAAGCTGCATCTGTGACCTATACCAGAACTCACAGCAATGCCAGATCCTTAACCTACTGAGTGAAGCCAGAAATTGAACCCACAACATCATGTTCCCTAGTCGGGTTTGTTTCTGCTGTGCCACAATGGGAACTCTACAGAAGGTACTTAAATCTTGGTGAATTACTTGGGGGAAGAAAGAAGGGGCCTCAGGAAACACTTGAGGCAAAACCATCCAGGTCTACTGCTGATGGTTCCAAGGAAAGGCACATAGACATAGATATTGGCTGTTGGATCTACAGGGATGCTGAAGTCATTTGAACAAAAGTCTACAAAAGTAAACCATTTCAAGTCAGTTAAAACTTGTGGCAGAAGGGTGTCCAGTTTTGGAACAACTGGTAAATGGAGGATGACTACTTTATTAATAGCCCCCAGCTCCTGGGCAAACACCTATCCCATTAGGTTTCCAAATAGGCAAGACTGGCATGTGGCAGGAACACACACAGGACATGAGAAACCCCTGAGCAAATAAGCCTCCTACAATGAGTGTGAGGCCTTGTATTGCCTCAGGCTTTAACGGTTATGGAGGAAACTTAGGGAGAGGTTTGGCCACATCTATCTGAATTGTTATAGGTTCTGCATTTTTTATTCTTCCAATGTCAGGGTCAGAAGTAGCCCACGCATTTTCAGACATCTCAATTCAATTAGAGAACTTTTGTTGAGCTTCTTCCTCTTTTATGTTCAGGACAGAGTATAAGGGATATAAATGATCAGGGTTGGGGATGATCAAGAAATTTTAAGGTGAGATCTCCATCACAGGGAAAACATAGTAGCCCTTTTACATTAGAAAGGAGATCTCTGTCACATAGATTAACTGGGCTATAGTGCATAGCAAAACAGAATAGTGGCTGAGATAAAAGTTCTCTCTGAACTTATTAGATACCCGCACTCTGGAAACATCCTTCTTACTCTGAGGGGTGTACTGTTTTATGAGGATGGGATTTAAAGTAGAAGGCACAGCTATGGTCGGGGTAGCATGTTAAGAGTTGGCTATGTTTACAGTTAGGCTTAGGGTTTCACGTAGATTTCAAATGAAAGAATGAGTGGGGTTTCAAGTACTGAGTATAGCTCTTGTATCAACTAAAATTGAGCCAGGTTTTCTATTAATTTTCATTTTCCTTTCTTCTAGGTTGTTTCAGGTAATTGCTGGTAATAGAACCTCTGGTGTTCTGTCAACTATGGTAAGGGTTGATGGGGGAGCCCTCACATTGAGGTAGGTATGAGAGTATCTCCTGTGAAGAGTCTGCACAAGACCTTTGAGGACAGCTTTTTTTTCCCAGTGGCTAGCTGATTACAAATGAAACACCAACGCTGGGTCACTGAAATGATCATGGACCCCTAGGAGGGGGTCATGGGCAAGGTGCAAGTATTCTTTTGTGTCTCTTCCCTTGGATCTGTTGGAGATATAAAGCTCATAGCTTGGTGTTTTTTTGTTTGTGATCTTGCTGCCAGGTCCTTTACAAAATGCTCAACTAGCGTCAGGAGTTCAGGTAGGCCTATAGCCTCCCATCTTCTTTTCTGTCTTTTCTGTATCAATCTGCTAATCTCAGAAGTTAATCGATTCATGAATAGGGAAGCTGAAGCAGGCCGAGTGGCCTTTTAACTGTATGGAACCCCAAATGCTATAAAATGAGATTCCACAAGGCTCCAAAGGCTGCCACAGATTCACCCTTCTTTGTGGCTATGATTGAATAGTTGACCTATGGGTGTGAACTGGGAAGATTTTAGGAATGGCTCATAAAATGTTAGTTGTTGGAGTTCCTGTCATGGCTCAGTGGTTAATGAATCCAACTAGGAACCATGAGGTTGCAGGTTTGATCCCTGGCCTTGTTCAGTGGGTTAGGGATCTGGCATTGCCATGAGCTGTGGTGTAGGTTCCAGATGTGGGTCAGATCCCTGTGTTGCTGTGGCTGTGGCCAGTGCCTACAGCTCCAATTTGACCCCTAGCCTGGGAGCCTCCATAGGCCATGGGAGCGGCCCCAGAAATGGCAAAAAGACAAAAAAAGTTATTTGTTATTTTTCAAGCCTGTTCAGGTTGAGGCTCTTGAATATCATCCTAGAGGTCACTAACAGTTCACTGTATGGAATCCAGGGGCTGAGTCAAAATAGAGGGGTCTATTTTGGGAAGGGAAGCAGGAGGCTGTAGGGTCAGCTGGTGGACACAGTGACCATATGGCTCCCTGTTGGGTTGATGGCTGGATGTGGAATAAAGAAAAATAGGGTCAGGTCATCTGATCTGAGAACCAAGATCTTGGGATGAACTTCCCATAGATAGAAGTACCCTGAACCTTCAGAAAAGAACAGGGACCATGTCTAAAGGTTTGGGAATATCAGAGCCATATCTTCTCAGAGAAGGACTCCCCAGGCTCTCCAGGCCTCATTCCCAAGCCTCCCTTAGAGACAAGGCCTCCCCACCTTTGTCCTCGTCAGCTCACTGACCCTAGAGGTCCTGCCTATCCCTGAGGACTTAGGTTTCCATAGAGATACAGTAGTGGAGAATTGTTCATACAGCTTACCAGCCTGACCTACAATACTTTCCAACACCCTTGGGCAGCTCTAGAGACTTACACCATCTGGACCCCATGTGCATGGTGTCCTTGCTTACCAGCTGTGCCACAGAAGAGCCAGAAATACCTGTGCTTGCTGAACTGAATCTCATGGGGTTTTCCTGGGAGAGCACTTGCCTACCTTATCTTTTATCCATGAATCCCCACAACTTGCTGACTGCTGCTTCTCATGCCAACCACACTCCTGTGAAGGTTCTGCTGTACAGGGTTATCTGCCATCAGCCTCACCCTTCGAGGGCCCCAGATTTTAGGACCATACAATGCTGAAGGTGTGTCCACCTGCCTAAGGTACAGACACCCCTAAATCCATTTGCATGATTTCTACTGGAATTCACCAGCATTTGGAGGAAGGAATTCTTTGACCTGAAAGAATGACTCTACCTGACAGGAGCAATGCAGTGATTCAGAAAGAAGGGCCAATGCACACATCAAAGGGCCCAACACCCTGGATGCCCCACTCACAATTCACATAAAATGTCCTATATGTACATACCAAGTGATGCCTGAATAGTCTGGCTTGACACATACTTCCAACCAAACACACAGATGAGTGGTATGCTGTAAATGCTTATATAAAGCTCTTTAAAAAGTCAGGTAAGACTTCATTTATGATATCTACATGGTATAAGTATTCCAAGCATGAGCATATTCAAACTACCAACTTGATGTAACTGAACACAGAAAGATGACTTCCCAAGCTATTATGAACTAGTTCTGCAACTACTAACAAATAACCACAGCCCATGTTTCTCATACCTATAAATGCAAGTCTCCAACTCCTCCGAATAAACACAGAAACTCATCTCTCCTTTAGAAACACACATACTCAATTCCCCAAATATTTAATCCTAAAATGTCCCTACTGAAAAATCCAAGTGCATAGCCCCAGCAAATATTCCTCCAAATGACCATGCCCCTTGAATACACACTCAAACTCATACACACAACTATTCTGCATGAGCCCCAAATGTACCCACAATTACCCAGGACCCCACAAATATGGCAGTGTATCACCCTATGCCTTTTGTTCCAAATACATATATAATACACTCTCTGCATATACAGAAAATCACACTCCCCCTTCCATCATGCAGAATATAGAAGTACAGAAACACAGCACACCTACCTATATAATATTCACCAGTCCCATAAAATAGTCAGACTTGCCCTGTACACATCAAAATACACATACGCAGCTCCTGAAAAATTACTACACAAAAAAGCAAATAACCACACAACATGCTGCAAATACGCAAATAATCATCCTAACGAGAAGGATAGATTCAGATACTTAAAATAGATGAAAAGTCCCACTGGAGATTAAAGACAAGGTTTAAGTTTAGGAAACTGTTGTAAGCTAATGAGCACTCAAGAAAAGTAACCCAGCTGTGATTACAACGGCCTTCACAGAATTAATTCTAACCACAGACATGACTGGCCCTGCCCCCAGGCAGGCCACCCCTTGGGAAACTGCCCTCTGCCCTCGTGCATGTGCTACTGGCTTCTCAAGCAGACCAGCCTCAACAGACCCTAGGAGCAGTTGGAGGATGGTAGTCACTGCGCCAGACAGCACCGCCACTGGTGGGCATGTGCATGCTTGCTGGCATGGGATGTGTGAATAGCTAGCCCAAGACGTCGTGCAAGAGAGGAATATTATGGAGGATTGGCATCCCCTGGGGAGATTTCTTGCAATGTGTTCTCATTGGGATCATTTGTGGCCATCTCTGTTTAAAACTGTCTCTTGAGGATGGGATTAAGATGGCAGAATAGAAGGACTGGAGCTCAACTTCTCTCCTAAAAACAACAAAATCCACAACTAAAGACTGAGCACTCTTCACCAAAATGGATCAGAAACCTTAAAAAAGATACCCTACTCCAAAAGAAAAAGAGAAGGCCA
>SFGN01000114.1 GCA_004556565.1 Lachnospiraceae bacterium
AAATAAACCAATACACTGAGGTTATGGATACACTAAAGAGAGAAGAATTCATATGAGTAAATTTGTACAAGGACAAGTAATTGTTTTAAAATCAGATAAGAACACAACTGGAGCAATCGTTAGCGTAATGGAAGGATACCCTGAAACACGATATCAGGTTTTTACGACGGCGGGATTGCAAACTTACTATGAGTCCCAGATAGAGGCACAAGAGGTTCAAGATGAATTGGAAATCATAGATGCAGAGCGTTTTCACGCAGGTCTTACTGCGTCTTTAATTCGTAATCCTTCTATTTCCTCGCTGTATTCCCTGAATACAGCTCAAATTGATTTTATTCCTCATCAGTTTCGCCCTGTATTAAAATTTATTCGTTCAGATAGACCAAGACTGTTAATTGCGGATGGTGTTGGAGTTGGAAAAACTATTGAAGCTGGCTTAATACTTCGTGAATTGCAGGCAAGAAGAAATCTCGATTCAGTTTTGATTATATGCCCTCGACCACTGGTTACAGAACGTAAATGGGAAACAGAGATGAAGCGGTTCGGTGAAGAGTTTACTGCTTTAGATGGGGACCTTTTGCGTCATTGTATCCATGAGTTGGATATGGAAGGGGAATGGCCGGAAAAATATAAGAAAGCAGTAATTCCATATTCCTTATTCGATGAAGGAAATGTCTTTGGAAATAAAAAACATAAAGGTTTAATGGAGGTGGACCCTCCGAAATTTGATTTAGTAATCGTCGATGAGGCGCATCACATTCGTAATACAGCGACTTATGGCTACCGAGCAGTGAGCTGTTTTTGTGATGCCGCAGAGGCTGTTGTTTTATTGACAGCAACACCTGTGCAGCTTCAATACGACGATTTATTTGTTTTATTGAACCTTTTGCGACCAGATTTAATTATTGACCGGAAGACCTTCCATGATATGGCGGAACCAAATCAATATATCAATATGGCATCGACAATTGTAAGAGGATATAAAGATGGATGGCAGGAAAATGCACATGAACAATTGGAATTTGCTTGTAATACGGAGTGGGGGAAAAAGGTGTTCGTTGATAATCCGACAATGAAATCGATTCTTGGTACACTTGAGCAAAAAGAAGTGTCTCTTGAAGAAAGGGTTCAGCTAATTTCTGACATTGAAAATATGCATACATTTTCAAACATGATCAGCAGAACCAGAAGACGGGATATAGGTGAGTTTACAATTCGTAAACCATATACGGTGACAGTAGATTTTACTCCGGAGCAGAGAGAGCTCCATGATAAAATTCTGGAAGTCATCCATGATATTTTCTCGACGATTCATTGTACAGATAATACTAAATTTATGATGACAACCATATGCCGTCAAACCGCCAGTTGTTTGGGCTTGTGCCTATGTTACGAAGTATTCTTTGCCGTCATTTATGGGAAATATCAGATAATGATGACGATGTTATTGACCTTAGAGCAATTGGTCAAGATAAATCATTTGCATCATTTAGTGAGCGGATTGAAGAGATATTACATATTGTTACTGATTTCCTGAGTTGTCAAAGAACTGCTCTTATGGATTGTCATTGAACTGACCATATTTCTGTCGCAAAAGAGGCTGATACAGGAGCGGGAAATACCCGCCCCTGATGCGGCATCAGCTTAGCTTACATAATCATTATCTACAAGTACCTTTAATGCGGTTACGACTGTACATGCATCTGCTTTCTTCATCTTGCTGTAGTTTCGAAGGCGTTCTTCATTCCAAAAAGTGTCTGACAGGGCAGCAAGTTCCGTACCGATATCCCAGTTAGGGATACAGATATAATTCCCATAGACATGTTTTCCTACAATCAGGTGGAAACGGTTTCCTCTCGCACAAAGTTCTGCTTCACAGGGATTCCCTCTTTTTATAATTTCAAGCGTGCCTTCCCACTGACTGGGGGGACAGCCTTTTCCTCTGCATGAAAAAGTGATCATTGATGCATATCACCTCCCAGAAGTTCGTGTTCGATGATATAGCGCACCAGATGCTCATCGATCAGACGTTTATTCTGCTGGCTTGCATACATAAGGCTTTTTTCACAGATCCGGTTGATGCTACGTGGGATCCCTGTGGATTCTTTATAAATATCATCTATGGCTTTATCGGTGAATATCTCCTGTTTCCCTCCGGCGTAAGCCAGATGGGAAAGTATATATCTTTCCGTTTCTGCCCTGTCCAGATGTGGCAGGACGCAATGGATATCAATACGTTGCCGGACAGCTGCATAACGCTGCAGCCGCAGCTTGTCCCATAATTCCGTCTGTCCTACCAGTACCAGTGCCATCGGGCTCATGGAATCGGATTTATAATTGAGAAGGAAACGGAATTCTTCAATGGTTTCCTTTTCAAGCAGATGAGCTTCATCCAGAATGCATACGACTTTCTTTTTCTGCACACCCCGGATGATCTCTACCTCCTTCTGGAGCTGCCGTTTGGCATCACCCCGGTAGAACTTTGACTCGATCCCCAACTGGTGCAGCAATCCTTTGTAGAACCATCTCGGTGTGAGCTTTGAATCGGACAGGTAAAGAAAAATGTATTCCTCCTGAGAAAGGGTTGTTACAAACCGCCGGATCAGGGTAGACTTCCCGCATCCGGCATCCGCGGTGACAACAGCAAACAGCTGTCGGTCTGCCGCATAGGCAAGCCTGCCAATGGCATCTGCCATGGCAGGGGATTCGTAAAGTTCCTGTACGGGAGTATCCCTTACGAATGGTGTATGGGTCATCTGGTAGAAAGTCTCATACATGTCTGCCACCATCCTTCCTGTATTCCCCAAAGGAAATGGCATCCGCTCTCTGCTGTCTGGTCTGTACGTGCATTTTCTCCAGGGCGGCCAGCATTCTGGAAGATTCGGTTTCCTGTTCCTGCATTGATAATGGGAGCGCGGGTGCCTTGTCGCAAAACGAGCCGATCTTTACCGGTTCTGCTGTAAAAGGCTCCACTCCGGAATATCGTACGGTAATGGTTTCAGGTGCCATGGGGTCATAAGAGATCTCCACTCTGCATCCAATCAGCGAAGGCTTTGTTTCGTATTTCCGGCCCCGAAAGCTGATGCAGGCACCCTTGTCCACAAGACGTTCTTCATGATGCAGGAATGCCTCAGCAACAACAGATGAATCGAGGAATGCCAGGGGGCTTGTATCCCTTCCCCATTCCTGCAATGGTGTGATGCCGCCGCCGGTACGGGACTGTTCATGCTTTCGTAGTACTCCCGGATGCCGTCATGTGGCGTTTTGTGATAGTATTCCTCCAAATAGATCTCCCAGTAATGGTTCAGTTCTTCCAGCGTTCTGATCTTATGTGCCTTTGCTTCCCTAAGGAACGAATCTACGACCTGGTGGAATTTCTCAATTTTGCCTTTGGATTTCCCGCTTCTCACAGGTGCTGTTCTGATGGTAATTCCAAGCCTGGAAAGGGAGAACTTCAGTTGTTTTGCCACATACTGTGAACCGTGATCGAAGTAACAGGCATCAAATTTCCCATGCTTGAGTTTGACTTTTCGGAATGTATCCTCAACAATAGCTTCTTCCTGATTGTCATAAAAAAAGGACTGCAGAACGTAACGGGAATGGTCATCGATTGCGGATGACAGGTATGTCTGCACCATTGCACCGTTCTTTCCTATCGGGAGTTTTAATCCATACTTGATATCTCCTTGTATG
The DNA here is from genome assembly GCA_004556565.1 of Lachnospiraceae bacterium. Lineage (GTDB taxonomy): Bacteria > Bacillota > Clostridia > Lachnospirales > Lachnospiraceae > Schaedlerella. The sequence goes on from SFGN01000114.1 coordinate 3,694, forward strand.
AGCATCATCCGGTGTGGTTTACAGAAATGTTTGGAAGAGCTTTTTCTTGCATCGTTGTACATCTGCATCTGGCGAACCCCAAATCCCGCCTGATAAAGGTAGCGTTCCATGGTAGAACGTTTCAAGCTCCCGGGTGCCACCCGTCCTTCCAACTCCAGGATGTAGATGATCTGGTTCACGGATCGTTTCGGAACTTCCCTCTTTAACTGAATCGCCTGCGCCAGGAGTTCGTCAAAGTTTTCCGGAAGCTTCCCCGAACGCCGTTGTTCCCGGTTCATCGGTTTTAGTCCAGCGAAACCACCGTTTCTGTAAGCGGCTTCATAACGGTACAGGCTGCGTGGTGAGATGCCGTTCTTCCCGGCAATGTCTTCCCTCATCTGGATACGTTTTGCATTATCCGGTGCTCCATCCAGCAGGGGTGCGATCAGCTGGTAGCGGTTCAGTGCCTGCTCCTCCTGTCATTGCTTTTTTCTTTTGTCTGCATGATAGTTATCCTCCTTTTGGAGGAGATTACCATACTCCCTCTTGACAGCAAAACAAAGTCGGTGCACAGGCAACAGACCTAAAAAGATACAAGAAAGCCGCCCGAATTATAAATAAATCGGAGAATGGACTCCAGCCATTCCTCACTGGAACTTCGTAGTTTTTCAAGCAGTGGCATGCCGGTATTCAGGAGTTCCTCACCGAATCCCAGCAGTCGGTATCCGACAGATTTCAGATACCCTTCTATCCTTAGGCGATTTATCATCAGCCAGTGATGCCATCTATGCATGGTAACCTCGCAAGGGTAATCTGCGGAATCGTCATCCTCAGGTGTAACGATTCCATCGAGTACGCCGGCGATCACTTCCGAGGCATAGTGTTTAAAGGGTGCCAGACAGTCTGGAAGTTCCCTGTGGAGCCTTCCGCAGCAATGACATTTAAGCCGGCGGATGATATAAGTACGGCGTTCCCGTCCCTCCAACAGCATGATCCGCCGGCAGGTATCCCGGTAAGTTAATGGCTCACCACAGATAGGGCAATAGGATATGGCACTGCCTTCAACAAAAAATATTTGCTTCCTCATTGTAAGTAACGGTATATTCTGATACAATAAACATGGTTGTAAAACCATAGTCCCAGAGTACACGTCTTGCTAGGAGGGTGCTCTGGGATTCCTTTCTTTATACTGATGTCAGTATAACGGTCATTCCAGAGACAATCAAGTAAATCAATGTTCAGTCATATGATATTAGCAAAAACAGCAAAGGAGACAAAGAGAGGAAAGCATATTTTGATGCTAAGACCAAAATTCATTTGTTGAATTATATTGAATCAAGGACAGATAATAATATTGCGTTATTTGTGTCGTTAAACAAACCACACAGTAGACTTACTGAAAGCGGTGTGGAGTTACGATTACGAGAAATGGGGAAGAAGTTAGGTGTAGAAAAGGTGCATCCACATAAGTTTAGAAGGACTATGGCAACTAGAGCTATAGAGAAAGGTATGCCGATTGAGCAGGTGCAGAAGATTCTTGGGCATGAGCAGATTGATACAACTCTCAGATATGCTATGGTTAATCAAAACAATGTGAAATTGTCTCATAGAAAATATATATCATAAAAGTGTGTGTAATGACAATGTATTGACACATAGTGAAAGAAGTGTTATGATGTAGAAAAAGTGGAGGTATGTCTTATGGATACAAATTTGAATGTTGCTATTGCACCAAAGGATTCAACGTTTCAAGTAAGAATAAATTCAGAAATCAAAAGAGCGGTTGAGGATATTTATGCAAAAACCGGAATGACATTGACGGATGCATTTAATACCTTTATACAGCAATCTCTAAATGTTGAAGGTCTTCCTTTTATTGTTACCAAGAATAGCAAAGAAGCGTTGAGGGAACAGGCGGTTGCTATGCTGATGCTTGATTTGAAGCGGGCTGAGGAGCGAGCTGAAATTGAAGGTTGGATTGATGCAGATGATTTGGAACGGGAATTGGGGGTAATTGATTGAAAAAGATAAAATATACTCCTGATGCAGCGGATAAACTACGTGCATTAAAATCGGCAGTATCTCAAGAATATGGCGAGGATAAAGCAAAGAAAATTACCAAAAACATAACAGATACAATAAGAGGGCTTTGTGATTATGAAGAGAAGGGTCCTGAGGTATCGAAAATGTTTGATGTGGTGTCAGATTATCGGTACATATTTGTGTCTAGAAATTATGTGTTTTATAGGATAGAAGATAAATACATTCCAATAATCAATCTTTATCATGAGAAAGAGGATTTTATGTGGCAGTTGTTTGGAATTGATACTACACCTCAAGATACGATAGATTATTGGGATGAATAGAACAGAAGATTTGAATTTCCTGCTGATCTTTTTCATTGAGTTCTTCAAATCCGCGCGCAAACACAACCTGTTTAGATTAAAAAGATTCCTGATTAAGAAGATAGTCTGCTGAAACATGATAAAGTTGGCAAAATTTCTGAATTTCTTCTGCGGTAGTGTAAAAAAGTTTGTGTTTCTGGTAAAAATGACTCCTTTTTGGTAAGAATTCAGATATGACAATTCTTATCGAAAAGGAGTATTTTTATGGCAGTTGCAAAGGAACAAATTCGACAGATTATC
>SFGN01000115.1 GCA_004556565.1 Lachnospiraceae bacterium
GAAAACAGGTTAGTTCTGACCTCTGGTTGTTCCCATAAATAGAGAACAACGTGTAAAATGCTGCGTACATACGTACAGAGCATGACTGGCAAAATCAATCCCGCCAGTCCTCCGGTACGTACGTACACGGCGAAACATCGTAAAACCCGTTTATATGAGGTCTTGCCACAGCTTCCACGCCCATAAAGCCCCACACCCGCCGTCCGGCAGAGTTGGTGATGTTGTTGCAATGCTCGAGATTGAATCTCCCAGCATTGGCAATCATGGCGTCGCTGAAGCTACGGGCTTTCAGCGGAGCAAGGGAATTTTCCTCGCACCACATCCGGTAGATTTCATAGAAATCCTTGGAGCTGATGGACGCATCCGCTTTCAGTCGGATGTATCCCTCCGACTCCATGAAATCGAAAATGTTGTTATTGTCACGCTTGACCGCTTCCCGGTTTTCACGGATACGGTCACTCTCTGTAAACTTAAAGTTGTTGGCAACAAGCCGCTGCAAGCCCTCCAATGCCCACAGGAAGATGCCCTCGGCTTCGGCTTTCATCTTCTCCGCAAGGTCAGGATCGTCAGCTCTGTCCACCGGCTTTTCCTTAGTGGTCAGCACAAGCTGTCTGCGGTAAAAACCGTCGCTGCGGTCATACAGGGCTTGCAGATCGCCGTTGCTGAATGCAAGCAGCCGGGCAAACATCCATCCCTGGTAGCTCTGCTTGCCCTTGCGTTCCAAATCCATCTTGCCCTGTGCCGTCACGATGGATTTTACATAGTTGGTCTGGCGCAGGGCTTCCATCCGCATATCATCATCTACGCACAACAGGATGTGTTCCAGATCGGCACGAGCGAAACGGTTTTCAGAAATCTTACCAATACTGCCATCTTTCATATTCGTACCGAAGATAGCAGAAAGCACCGCACCGATTTGGGATTTACCCTCGCCGCCGTTGCCCTTAATGACCATCATGCGCTGACCTTTGTTGGAGGGAATCAGACAGTAACCGATGAACTCCTGCAAGGTGGGGATGTCCTCCGCATGGAGCAGCTCATCCAGAAAGGTCAGCCAGATCACAGGTGCGGGGGCATCGGGATTGTAGGCAACAGGAAGACGGCTCCGCACGATAGTCGGTCTGCCCTCGGTAAATGTGCCGTTCAGCAGCAGCGTACCGTTGGACACATGGATGCGATCCTGCTCCGGTGGAAAGTCAGGCACTTGCGCTTCCAGTTTCAGCACTTCAAGAATGTTGGTGATCTTCCGGGGGATGTTGTTCACGGCACAGAATTTCAGCTTGTCGTAAATCTCCCCACGCAGAGGAAGATCGTCCGTCACTCGACCATCGGGCGTGAAAAAAGCTCCGTTTGCAAAGATGATCCTGCGCTCATGCAGAAATTCCTCACAAAACAGAGCTTCGTTGATGTTCTGTCCATCAAACCAGACAGGCAGGTTCATATCAGGCGTTTTCCGGTTCTTCGCCACGGTGCGCCACCTCCTTTTTCTTTCGTGCGGTGTACTCCTTCAGAAAAGTGATTTTGCCGCTTTTCATCAGCTCGTCCACCACAGCAACCCGCTCTTCTAAATCACCGACTGTCAAAATATCTGCCAGATATTCGATATGGCAGAGCATCTGACAGGCTTCCACAAAACGGTCATCCAGTGCATCATCCGGTGTTTTCGGTGCATACCGCACTTTCCAATCTTCCAGCAGATGCAGATAGTCGGTCAGCACCCGGAAGCACATCATTTCGTCCTCCCGGAACTGACGGATATAGGGATGTTTCGGCTTGACCATAGCTGCGGCAGTGGGCGGTTTCGGGTCAAGCCCAAAATCCGAAGCCAGCTTTTGTGCTGCTTCATAACTGCTCAGATCGAAGAACCTTGCCACGAAGTCGATCACATCCCCCTTGGCTCCGCAGCCAAAGCAGAAGAAATATTCCTCGTTCAGCTTCAAGCTCGGATACCTGTCGTTGTGGAACGGGCAGCAAGCCATGCCGTTGCGGCTCACTTTCAGCCCGTAGTGTTTGGCGGCTTGTTTTACGCTGATTGCCGCCTTGATGGTTTCATAGATTGTCATAGAAAAACCTCCGTTCATAGTATTCAGAAAGCACGAAACACCCGCCGTGATTGGCAGGTGTTTCGCTCTTTCTACTATGGTTATGACAGATTTTTCAAAAAACAGGCTAATCGGAGGACAACCCCATTTCAAAAAACAGGACAGCTTTTCGGAGGATGTAGATTTCTTCACATTTGCATGGTATAATTAAAAAAGTGAAAAAACAGGACAGGAGGGCAAGCATGAATCAAGAACTGATGACATTAGATTTTTGGCAGGATACGGTCATATATGAGGACAGAACATTACCTATCGGTACTCTTGCCTGTGATGCGCTGAATGTTTCGGCAGATACTCTTGCCCAGATGAACGAGCAATGCCAAAAAATCAATCTGCTGCTTGGTATGCTGAACGCAGGACAGGATGTTTCTGCGCTCTTTCCTATGGCAAGGGATGCTGCTCTGGCAATGCTGGGTATTCTCAGTAAAACACCGCCGTTCTCCTATATGAACATATCACAGCACCGGGAACGAATAGAAAAAGTCTTTACTGCCGACAATACGCTGAAATATGTGGAGTTTGCTATAAAAGCCGCAACCAACTCATTGCAGTTTGAAGAAGTTCCGAAATATGCGGATGCGATGATGCTCCAACGCTATACCGCTGTATTCGGGCATCTGGCATACTCCCTTGGAGAATACCAAACCGCAATGCTTGATTTTGCAGCAAAATCAGACGGCAACGAAGCAGACCGTACCGCAGAGGGCTTTGCAAAAATGTTCGGAAGCTATTTCCCTCCGGAGTTTTCTATCACAGAGGGCAATGCCTGGATGTCTGTTGCGAACAACTCTGTTCAGTATGTGGCAACCATCCGTCCCGGCGAGGATATGGCAAAGCTGGTCAAACGGATGCACTATGTATCCTTTGTGGGGATGTTCCGGTCTGATCTCTTTGAGGGTTTATGTGTCGGTCATGCCCCGAAGAAATGCAAAATCTGCGGCAAATGGTTCCTCACCACCAACGCAAGGCACACCAAATACTGCGGTGGCTATGCGCCGGGAGATAAGCTGCACCGCACTTGCCGACAGATCGGCAACCTGAAAGGCAGAGAACAGCGGGAACTTGCGGACGATCATCCGCTGAAACAGATTTATGAGAAACGGCTGAACACCATAAACCGCTACGTGAAGCGTGGCACGCTGGACGCTAATCTTGCGGAGGTTATGAAGAAACTGGCGAAGGATAAAATGCAGAAGGCGATCAGCAATGTCGCTTACGCCAAGGGCGATTATGAGAAAGAAATGGAACAGGCGGCCTTGAATAAAGAAGCTATGAGAAAACTTTGAATTTGACAAAGGAGTGTGATTGTATGAAAAAGCTGAACAATATCTTAAATATCATTATTGGTTCTTTTGTTGGTGTATTCATTGGGCATGGGTTTTATGTTCTTTGGGACTTCAAAACTCGCCCTGAACTGTATGCTATGCAATCAGCACCTTGGTACACAAGCATTTTGGTTTATGGAGCATTTACCCTTGTTATGTTGCTGATATGCTTTGTAATAAAAGCAATCATCAAACACAAGCAGAAAAAGAAGTAAGCCCATTCCAATTTGTAGGGAACAGAAAATTTCAGCTTTCTGAATGTTCGCAAATATTATATTAAATCGGGAGGGAGGTGCGCTATGCTGAATGATTTTACATGGAATATGACCGGATACATACCAAAACACGCTGTAAATCCGCACGGTGACGGCATCATTCCCTATGTGGCAGAGCGCATCTTCCAACTGGAACCGGAACCGCCAGCGGTAGGCAGCCTGAATGAATACATCCTGTCTGCCTTGCAGGAAAAGAATTTGCTATATTTTTCGTTCTTCCTGCACCACTACGAGCCGCAGCTTAACAAGCGCATCAAAACCTTTCTCGGTGTGGATGGCGGCGATCTGTACGACACAGACCGTTTTCTGGATATAAAACTCTCCTGTCGGGAGCAAATGCTCCAAAAGCTGATGGACTATGATCCTGCCAAGGGTGCGGAGTATGCTACATACATTTTTCAGTTCATCCGGGACACTATGCTCCGTTTCCGCATGGGCGAAGAAAAATGGTCGGTATCCTCTCTGACCAATTATAAAATGGTGCGGTCAATGGCATGGCTGTACCTTAACACCAAGGATGCTGTAAGCGAGTTTTCCAAGAAGTATAACTGTGACCTTGCTCTTGCGGAAGAATATCTGAAAGTTGTCCGTGGCATCCGCAATCAGCAGCCTTTCTATGTGACAGACGAGGACGGTGAGGAAACAGGCGAGGATGTTGCCCTTGATGATACTTGGAACTATGCCGACATCCTCTGGAACGGCATACAGGCGGAAAAGGTGCAGCGGGCATTTGAGAAGCTGAATTACCGGGAGCAGACCTTGCTTGAAAAACGGCTGGCGATCTGCATGACCTGCGGGCGAGTTGGCTCATGGAAGAACCGCCCCACTTTTGAAGAACTGGCAGTTATGTTTGAGGGCAGCACAGCCAGCGGTGCAGAGAGAGCCTACCGCAGAGCAGTGGACAAGCTGACGGAACTGTTGGTTGCCGAAGGTGCGCTCCATGCTGTCCGGTTGAAACAGGTGTCCAAAACCAAGCGAAAAAAGAAAATCGCCGCCGCAATCTACGAATACCAAGCAGACTGCGACGGCGAATGGGGCGAGATTTCATTGGATTTTGAGAACGGCACAGCGGAGATCGCCCGGCTTGCCGATTGGGATACCATGAAAACAAACCGCTTTGCAAACAAGGCGATAACGTATCTTCTAAGCTGCGAGAATGAGAAGCCGCCAAAGGAAACGATGGTTGCCTTTAATCTGTAAGTTCCAACGAAGAGCATCTTCTCCTACCGGAAACCCACAACTGAGGAAGTACCCGCTGAATAGCCATATTTCCAATACTATAGGTAAACAAGCGCAAAGTACAAGAATTAAGTGTTAATCGTTCTAACTTCCACCCTTTGCGCTTATTTATTCGGTTAATTGGACAGATGTGAATAGTCAGTTATCGGGAGGAAATCGTTGATTGGAGTCAGGCTATCCAAGAAAGAATATAACTCATCAAAGGAGCACTCCTCTGTACTCATAAGTTCCCCTGACCACACCAACTTATTGTTCACCATCGAATATAATGAGACGTTCTCAATTCGCATGTTCCCCATACCGCCATCATGGATTGCAATTCCGTTTCCTTCATACTCATACAAACACTCATCATAAGACCAATAACACACATCGCTTGAAATAACATCCGTTCCGTTAAAAGAGTAAATATAATACTTCGACCTATCCTCCTTCACTATAAGTTCAGGAATTCCGTTTTTGTCTACATCATAGAGCGTATATTCAGTATCAATATAAATTGTGTTGGAACCCCAAGAAAACGGGGTAAATTCAGGATGTTGTAGCAATATTGCCTTATATCGTTCAATGTAAGAATTGCTATTGGTAGCATTTACTTGGGCATACATATGTATTAAACACAAGCATAACCCTGTCAGCATCGCTGAGTTTCTGCAGTGCACCGGTTTGTTCAATAATGTCCGCATTATCAATCATCCTGATTCCACTCCTTCTTAATACCTTTTTCTTTTGATGAGGTAAGTATAATATGCAGAGAGTTTAAAAATGTCTCTCTGCATGCAACAAAAGAAATTATTCATTAAAGTTTTTGAGTTCTTTTTCTCATCTTCAAAATTCACCATGATCATCGACTGTATTTCCTTTTGCCAAACGCCCCATTCTTTCTTTTACCAAATTATAGTTTTTCTGGTTCAGACAGCTGAACACAACCTCCAAGTCATATGAAGGGTGAGCACTGATCCATGCGTTTACCACAGTGACAGCAGTTTCTGTAAGATTGAGTTCAGGAAGCATAAACTCAGGGAGCATAAACTCATTTCCCTAATCAATTTCATAAATGCCCCTTGTTTCATTGGGGAAATGGAATTGATTGGAGCGTAAAACACATCAAATGAATTTACAGCAATTACAGAATGTACTTGCTATGCGATTGCAGTCATATTTCACCGCAATTGTGGTAAATATGAAGAGAAAAGACCTATGATTTTTTCTGTACCACTTGACACAGCAAAGCAAAAGCAGGATAATATAAATGAGTGTTTGCTTTGTAATCGGAGGAATTTCAAAATGAAAGCAATCAAGAAGATTATCCCTGTGCTTTTAATTCTTTTATTTG
>SFGN01000116.1 GCA_004556565.1 Lachnospiraceae bacterium
CGCTTATTCCCGGTATTTCATCAACTATCAACTTCAGAATACTACCGATTTGTGGTATGTTCTGTGCCTCATCAATAGCCAGCAAATCAATACCATCCAGCAAATGTCGATAATTGGCAATTGAGCGATTCTCCAAAAGTGCTAATGTGTCGTAGTCTTCACCGTTGAGCATCATAGTCCTACCTGAATAGTTGTCCACAATTTTACGCATCATTACCGTTTTACCAACACGGCGGGCACCAAAAATTAATACTGCTTTATTGGGCGCGATTCGTGCAGTAATCTTCTCTTGAAGTATTCTATTTACTGTTTCCATACCTTTATGAATTATAGTGCAAAGATAATCATAATTTTTTAATTGGCGAATTTTACACAAAAAACAAACTGCAAAGTGGCGATTTTTATAGATCAATCTTAAAGTAGTTGTTTCATCGTTCGTAGTAATTATAAATGCTAATAGCACTAATTGTTCTATTATTTCCCAGACATAATGTTTTGCAGTTTATCTTTATCGGATTGAAAGGTTTCATATAGAACTAATTAGTATGTAATCAAATATAAACTAAAAAGACAGGAATACATGCATCCTGTCTTTTTATTTATAATGGATATTTTTTATCTTCTCATGCGCTCCATTTCTTCGTCGCGGAGCATTCTCTCGTTCAGTTTCTCCTGCATTCTGTTAAGGAAATAGGTGCGGCTTTCGTTCTTCCGGCGTTTGATGTCTATATAGAAGCGGTAGCAGTCCTTTGATTCAACCCCGAAAATCTTGTAGAGAAGCGGGGCCAGCTGTTTGAGCGGCATGTTGCCGTTGTTGATGCAGCCCATCTCGTTGATGCCGTAGATAAGTTCCACGAGGTCGATGGCGTTGCCCGTCCATTGCAGGGGTGAGGCGGGATTTTCGGTTGTGTTGTCGGAGGATGTACGGATGGGGATTAGTGGTGGCACTTGGGGAGCGGCAAGGAACTTCTGCATCTTCCTCACGAAAGAGAGTGCCTTGCTGATGTAGGCTGCAACCTCCCTCTTTTCTTCGGGAAGATTGCGCACGGGATGGTGCTGCAACTCGATTTCAATGTAAGCCAGCGCAATGATGGTGCGGTTGGTGTCCACATTGCCGCTGCATAGTTCGATCACTTGCGTGGCGAAAGCCGTGTATGCCGTTTCCATATTGCAGTCCCCGGCTTCGTTTATACGGCGGAAGAACTCGGTTTCCGCCAATAAGAAATAATTCATGTCCTGTCAATTTTGAAATTTTACACTCTGTTTTTCGGTATGCGCACATGAATATGATTGGCAAAAAGCGTGTACATAAAAGAAAAAATCCGGCACGCTCTCTGCAAGGTGCTGGATTTCAGTGTGATAATTTCTCAATTTATTTATCCGACAGGAATTGTATTCAGCTTAAAGTGTTCATTTACTGAACATTCGTCCACTTTCCGGACATCAAACGCACGCTTTATAGATATGGCGGACCACTCCGTTGCGGTACACCTTCTGTGAGGTCAGCGTCCATTGTCCCTGTGGCAAGGCGGACTGGAAGAAACGCTTTCCCGTTCCGGCAATGAAAGGAATCGTGTAAAGTATGATTTCATCCACCACACGCATACGCAGCAGCCCGTTGATGTAGTCCGCCTTTTCAGGAGTGACTTCTGCCAGATAGCAGATGTCTGTTGTGGATTTCCGCCATTCGTCAAGCATAGATATGGAATAATCCGGTGTGATATGATAAAGGGCGTTTTCCCTTATCTTATTGATGCCGCAATCTTCAAGGCGCAGTTCCTTATACGCTTTGCAACATAACTCGGAGCTTTGACAACCGTCCATCGTGAGGACGGCAAGAATCTGTACTTTACCCATTATCGTTTCCTTTCGTTGGGCAAGGACAAAAAAGTAGCGTGCAAATCACACTACTTTCGAGCGACGGCTCTGGTAAAGCCTTTTACGGAGAGTACGTGAATGCACGCTATGCGTAGGCATAGCATAAGCATCACGCAATCGTCTCCGTAGTGTCAATTTACCAGATTTTCGCTCGAAACGCCTTGCGGTCTTATGTTATATATAGGCGGCAAAAGGCTCTGCCAGTCGCCGTTACCTTCTAATATGTCATGCAAAGATAGCCATTTTCAGCGAATTGCGGGCTATGGTTGCTCAAATTTATACTTCAATCCATATTCTTCCAGTTTATTATAGAGTGTTGTCCTGCCTATTCCAAGCAATTCGGCAGCGACCTTCCGGTTCCCGTCAGCCTGCTTCAAAGCACGCAGAATCCGCTCTTTATCTTCCTCATCGTTGCGTAGGGAGAAGCCGGTAATAGAGGTTGTTTCGGTTATCCCAAGTTCCAGATGCTCTTTCGTGACAAGTCCCGTCTGTGCCTGCAACACCGCGCCCATGATTTTCTGCCGAAGCTCGCGCACGTTGCCCGGCCATGAATGGGTCAGCAACGCTTTCCGTGCTTCGGAGCTGAATCCGCTAACCTTGCACTCCAATTCATTATTGGCAATCTCGCGGAAAAACTCTGCCAGCGGCATGATGTCTTCCTGACAATCACGCAGCGGCGGAACGGTTATATCGAAGTCGTGCAGACGGTACAGCAAGTCCTGCCGGAAACGCTTTTCATTGACCGCCTTTTCCAGATTCTCGTTGGTGGCAGCGATAATACGGACATTGAAACTTCTATCCGTCCTGTCACCAACGGGGCGGTATCGCCGCTCCTGTATGGCACGCAGAAGCATCTGTTGGGTTTCCGGTGCGAGGTTGCCCACTTCGTCCAAAAACAGCGTGCCGCCTTCGGCTTCATGGAAATATCCTTTCTTGGCACTGTCCGCACCGGTGAATGCGCCTTTGACGTGTCCGAAAAATGCCGATGGAGCAAGCTCTTTGTTTAACGATCCGCAGTCCACAGCCACGAACGGCTTGCCGGAACGTTTGCTTTTATCATGCAGATGGTGGGCGATATGCTCCTTGCCCGTGCCGTTCTCTCCGAATATCAGTACGCTCATGTCGGTTGGTGCTACCAGCCTTATCCGGTGCATGATTTTCCGGAAGGCGGAACCGTCACGGGCAAACACGGGCATACGGCTCCGCCCGATATTCCGCTCTTTCAGTATGGTACGGAGAAGAGGCACGAGTTTGTCCTCCACGAGTTGTTTGGGTATGTAGTCCAGCGAGCCGAGTTTCATACTTTCAACCGCCGTATGCACTTCGGCATAGTCGGTCATGATGATGAACGGCTGCGTCATACCCTCTTTGCGCATCCAACGCAACAGGTCGATACCATTGCCGTCAGGTAGGCGCAGGTCTGAAACCACGATGTCCCCGTCAGCGGCTTGTTGCAGAAGTTTCCTCGCTGTCGAGAGGTGGAAAGCCTGCACGGTACGGAATCCCTCACGTGCCAGCAGGTTACAGACAAACTCGCAATACACGATGTTGTCCTCCACCACGATGATTTTTATCTTATCCATTGTTGTATTTCTTCCTTTCTTCTTTTGCCAGCCGGATTATCTCCGAACCCTTATCCAGCACAGCTCTTACGGCATTGCCTATTGCTTTGTCGTCAGGTGTGCCATTGTGATGAATCAGTTTATAAAGTTCCCTCAACGGTCTGTCGGCACGGAGTATCTCCCAAGAGCTGCGCAGGTGGTGTGTTAGGGCGTCCAGTTCCGGAAGGTCTTTCCGTTGTTCCGCATACCTGAGCGACTGCATTTCCTTTTCTGTTTCCGTTATCAATTTCTCCAGCATGACGGCTTCATTGCCGTAGGATAGCAGGGAGGTGAAACCCGGCTTTTCATTTTGTGCCGCATTCATGGCGCATTTATTTGAAATCTCCATCAGTTCAGATATGGAGAACGGCTTGAACAGGCATTCTGTGAATCCATGTTCTATAAGTTCCTCTTTGCCGCAACTGCCCGAAGCGGTTGTCACGATTACCGGGATATCCCTTGAATTGCCAACGTTGGAAGTGCGCAACAGTTCCAGCAACTCGAAACCGTTTATATCCGGCATATTCAGATCCGTCAGAAGAAGGCTGTATTCCTTTTTTCGTATCAGTTCCATCAGCTCCGCAGCATTGGTGCAGGTATCGCAGTGTATCCCTTCCTGTGCATACATTTCTTTCAGCATCAGGAGCAGCACTTCGTCATTGTCGATGGCAACCACATCGTGGAATGTATGGTTATGATGAACCTGTGTTTGATTTATCCGTTCCGGTAGTTCCTCGGCTGTCTGCATGGGGATTTCCACCGTGAAACGGCTACCTTTGCCTTTATCGCTCTCCAGACGGATTGTGCCGCCGAGCATTGTCACAATACGCTGAACAATGGAAAGACCTAATCCGAAGCCATCCTTTGCGGCAGCGTTTGACAGACGTTCAAACGCCCCGAATACCCGTTGCTGTTCCTCTTCGGTCATACCTGTACCCGTATCTTCGACGATAAGTTTCAGCAGACCGTTATCATAATCTGCCCGCAAAGAAACACTGCCGTTCTCCGTGAACTTGATAGCGTTGGACAGCAGGTTGTTCCCGATTTGCAAGATGCGTTCCTTATCTGTACATACAAAGGCATCCTTGTGGCAATGTATTGTCAGAGTCAGTCCTTTGTTTATGGCGATTGGCATAAACTCCGTTTCGAGCGTATGTGTGATTGCGGAAATCCTACATGCGGAGAAATTAGGCTGTTCCTTGCCGTTGTCCAGCCGGAAAAAATTCAGCAGGGTGTTCAGCATTTCACGCATGCGGTCAGAAGATTCCTGAATGTTTCGGATATACGTCCCGGTTTTATCCGTATTGCAGTCTTTCCGCATCAGTCCGGCATAACCCGTTATTGCCGTCAGTGGTGTACGTAATTCATGGGTAATGGTATGAACGGCTTTCTTGCGAGAGGCTATCAGTGCCTCGTTTCGCTTTGCCATTTGTTGCAGTCGCTCAATTAAATCTGCGGTTTCCTGTTTATATCGCTTGATGCGGTTGGCATTTCGGTGTATGATGATATATGATATGACCAGTAGCAGTATAACGAACCCTGTCAAGCCCCCAATCTGAATGAACGACCGTTCCCGCATGGCTGTTATCTCGGCTTCCCGCTTTTGTAGGTCAGTTTGTACTTTCCCGTCTATTTGAACAACCAGTCCTTGCAGTTGCCTGTTAAGTTCCGCATTTCGTGCGGCAAGGCTATCGGCATGAACCGATAAGCGACGGCTTTGCGCCTGTTGTTCGGTTCTCATATTCCGGTTAAAGGAACGGTGCATCGTGGTAGTCACAGTTGGTTTCGCTTCTTCCTTTTTGCCGAAGATGCCCAAGAATCCTTTTCGTTTAGGTTTCTTGGGTTGTTCTTGCACACTTTTCTGCGCGATTACGGGTACTTGACGGGGTATCTTATCGTTGATGGCTTGTTGCTGTTCAAGTATCTGCACGATTTGGCACATCTGCCGTTCCTTATCTTCGAGAAGATGGCGTACGCTGTCTATACGCTCTGCCGGATAGGTAGCTTTGAAACGGCAGAGCATACTGTCCATTGCCATACGCTGTGCATGGTAATGTTCGATATCTTTATCGTTCCATTCCAGTATTGTTTCACCAAATAGAGAGAATTTTATCATTTGAATATTGATATTGTTTATCTCTTTTCGGAACTCGTCTATTTTTTTATTGTCAAGTTCTAATGCTTCTATCTCCTGCCATTCATAGAAGCTATTATATGCTATACATCCGATAAGAACGGAGATAAGTATATACCCCAACCGTATTGTCTTATAGAAATTCCTGGATCGTTCCATTATTTTGATGATACTGATTTTTCAAACATGAATAAAAGTTTATCCTTTTCTTCCATACGGGTATTATCAGAATAACCGCCTTTTGTTATTTGATACCCACACGGCTTAACCATAAAAGTGCCTAAGCCTTTAGTGTATGAACTTACTTCTGAGGCATAGTCTTTACTTGTATTTAATGGAACTTTCCCTTCAATAAGACACCACTCATTATTACAACTGATACCTTTAATCTCAGACATCATTTTTTGCAGATCTGTAATAGCTTTGGAACTTGCTACTTGTGGTATCTGTAACTCAAAATAGAGCATCGGTTCGAGAATGTCCACACCTGACTGTTGCAAAGCCAGCCTGAAGACATAAGGGGTCAGCTGTCTGAAATCAGCAGGTGTACTTACCGGGC
>SFGN01000117.1 GCA_004556565.1 Lachnospiraceae bacterium
ATAGCAAGCCGTGTGCCAAACTGTAAGTAGTTGAAATTATTGACTATTGGTTATCCTATAAGTTCAACTTTTTGTACCTGCTAGGCGCGCCGGCAGGTGCTTGTGGAGCTTATAGCACACGCACATAGTGCGGAACCATAAGAACTACAGGTACTTAGGACATGGTTCAAACATTTGTACCTTTGGAACGCATGAGTACAATAAGTTGAACCTATGCCTAAACATGCTAAACCATTTACACTTTTGTACCATGCTAACCATAAGTATATGATTTGATTAACCTTTGAAAACATTTGGCTGCGATTAGTTGCTATTGATAACTATTAGCATCTATTTAATGCTATTGATTACCATTGCTGGCAGGTTTCTGGTGCTTTAATCCTACCCACAAGCTAGGCTATAGGCTACCAACACTGCTAGGAGTAACACTAAAAACATTAGGAGTCACATTGTACTTTCTTTCACAAGGGGGAGGTGGTACCATCCCTACCCGTGGGACAGAGCGAGGGCACGGGGGTACAGATGACACAGACATCACACGTAACTTTTTACCAGCTGAATGACTGCATCATAATCGAATGTAATGAGATTTGATGTAGACTCTGCATCATAATCATTTCTATATCTCATAGTTCTATATGTTCAGAACAAGTCTAGGAGGTATACTCACCATGCTACCCTCATCTTACATCATACGTAGCCAACAGTAGTCAGGAGTAGCTACTAGTAACCGGCCCGGCCTCCCCTTGAGCATCGGAGATGTGACCACGAAGTGAAGATGCGACAGAATGAAACTTTCTTTAACTTTTTTAAACTTTCTTCTCTCAAACCCCTTGACAAACAGCAAAAGAATGATTATACTATCTGTATCTTTTTGATTTGCTTAGATTGGTTGATAGGTAAGACAAGCCGGTTGGATAGGTGAACGTAGCCGGAAGGATAAGGAAAGGAAAGACCCGATGGGGTATAACCTTCTTTCAACTTGAACTATCTCTCTGACATATTAGAAGAAAGCACAGCTTAGTTATGAAATAGAGCCGAGCGCCGCCTGTTGCTAAGAACTAAGTCTGCTTAACTAAGAAGTTCTGACCATAAAGAAAGCCCCCGTACTACACCTGACCATGCTTTGCATAGTACTTGTTGTAGCCGGGGGCTTCTTGCGTCTAGTTTTCTTTCTTATCTATAGCTAGTTGTCTTGGTTTACTTAGAAGATGTTTACTTGCTTCTTCTTTAGTCATCTTACCAAACATGACATCGTACTTGACCTTGTTACTTGTAAAGTATTTACTTGACACACAGTTAAGGGGTACCTTGATCAGTTCATCTGTGTAAGCTGCCTTGACGTAAGGTGGTGTCTCAAAGCCAAGGTGAACTGTGTTCATGTGCTCACGTTCTGTACCAAAAGGTTCTATGATATTACTCTGTGCCATATCTATGTACTCGTCTGTGTAGCCTGTATACTCAAACGTCTTGTCAAAGACTTGTTGCATATACAAAGCACCTCTACGCCAATGTCTTGCATAGTAGTACGGATGGTTTGTTGCAGACACTTTCCATGTAAACCATGTACGTTCATGTCCGGGGAAGAAGTCAGGTGTTCGAGGTACAACTACAGCTTTAAGCTGAGGGTACTCTCTAAAGACAAAGTACCTCTTCTTAGGTGCACGGGACACACGCTTAGACACACCAAAGCAGTCACGTGTTACTTGTGTTAAGGGTCTGCTGTACGTCTTCTCTTCAACAGTGATGACTGCAAAGTCTTTAAGGTCGATACCTCCTCTGTTCTTTAAACCGTTAGACAAACACCAGATCATAACGTTAACCATTCTGCTTACTTCACTTTCTGGCAGGTAGTTAAAGAAGATGTTCAGATCGTTAACAAGGTCACCCTTTGTGTACAGACCTCTGTCCCACTGTCCTTCTACTTCACACTCTGACAAACCTACCTGACACCTACAGTTAGGAATCTTATAAGGTTCAGGTGTGTCTTCATTCAGTATAGGATTCCTCCGCCACTTTAATTTCCTACGGTCTTTTTCTAGCAGTATCGACATTTTATTTCACTTTTTATATATTTTTTTACTATAACCCCTTGACAAAATATATATAGTTATTATACTATATAATAGGTTATAGTATACATAAATACTATAATCACTAATTGACCTTTTGTCAAGAGGTATAAAAAGAAAAAAGTTATGGATAGTCAAATTTTACTAGGGATCGTTAACGGTCTGTCAAGCTTAGTAAAAGACGCTGACTATATATCACTTGCGATGCTGGGAGGAACTGCATTCATTATCTATGAATGTGCAACTTTGTCTACTTACCTTAAGCGCGTAGCTACCCGTAAGATGAAAAAGTTTGCAAAGGATTTTCCATCACTCATTGATATGAACAGTTGTGTTCTTACCAAGCTTAGACATGCTAAGTCTGAATTAAATGCAGATAGAGTTGCAGTTGTTCAGTTTCATAACGGGTGTCAAAACCTGTCTGGTATTGACTTTGCAAAGATGTCCTGCACACACGAAGCTGTTCGTCCCAGCCTTAAACCGGCACAAGCTGATTTCTTAAACCTACCTGTGTCTGCTTTCTCATATCTTACTAACGCTGCTTTTGGTGTAGAGCCTAAAGTAATCATGAACATTGAACGTCTGCGTAAGTTTGATATGTCTACATATACACTGCTGAAGTCACACAAAGCTGTGTCTTTTGCTCTTGCTCCTCTTGTGTCTGATGACCAAGATGTCTTTGGTTTTATTATCGTAGAGTTCTGTAAGATCCGTGAAGACATTACTTCTGGTGACTTCCAATTCCTTTTAAAGACATATGCAGAGAAGATAGCTGCCCTGCTTGACTGCTCTGACTTAGGTGACCTTGATGAAGAAAGACTCTTTAAAGCCCCTTCTGAAGAAGCCTAGTCCTTCTGTAGTTGTTCCTGACGGTAAGGGATGTACCAAGGGAGACGAACTTCTTCGTCGTCTTCGCTTTGAATTTGGGTACGATCCTATCAAGGAACTTGTGCATTTGGCTAGGTCTGCTAAGACCAACAGCACAGAGAAGATTAAGATCGCCTCTGAACTGCTGAGCTACTACCAGCCGAAGATGAAAGCTATGGACTTCAATCCGAATGCTGGTGAAGTTATTAACGTTAACATCTCTTTCCCTGATGAAGAGACTGCTCCTGCGGGACTCAAGGATCTGGCGAAAGAAACTGCGTAAGGACTGTTATGGATATTGATTATCAAGTCCTGCCCACGTTTGCAAAGATTCATCGTGACCCGAATCCTTTTCTGTTTGTGATGGGGCCAGTAGGATCTGGCAAGTCCTCTGGTTGTATCTTTCAAGCGTTCTTTAATGCTATGCGTCAGAAACCAGACGAACATGGAGTCAGGCACAGCAGACACCTTGTTGTCCGTGCAACGTACCCGGCCCTAAAGTCAACCACCATTAAAACGTGGTTGTCATGGTTTAAAGATAAAATCACTATTACTTATTCTACCCCCATCATCGGCAGGATTAAGTATCCTTTAGCTGATGGTACGACCGTTGATATGGAAGTCGTGTTCATTGCTGTCGATGATGATAGATCTGCTGAAAAGCTTCGTTCATTGGAAGTGACCTCTGCTCATTTGAACGAAGCATCTGAACTTACAGAAGGTACCTTTCAGCTTATCAAGACACGCTTTAAGCGTTATCCTGCTAAGAAAGATGGTGGCCCAGTCAGACCATTCATTATACTTGACTACAATGCCGTAAGTACTGAGCACTGGTTATATCGCCTTGCAGAGGAAGACAAACCAGAAGGACATAGTTTCTATCGTCAACCTCCAGCTATGCTTAAGGTAGACGGGAAGTATGTTCTTAATCCTGAAGCAGAGAACCTTACTAACCTTGATGAAGGTTACTATGAAACCATGTGTATGGGTGCAGACGAAGACTTTATCAACGTCAACGTGCTTAACAACTATGGTGAAGTAAAACGAGGTAAACCTGTTTATAAGGATTACAGTGATCTTGAGCACCATGTTGATGAAGAGATGGTTCCTCTTCGTGGTGTGCCTGTTGTAATTGGGATGGATCAAGGGTTGACTCCTTCTGCTGCTTTCACACAGCAAGCCCCTGATGGTACAGTTATTGTGTTTGATGAGATCTGCACAGACAACTGTTCTCTCAAAGAGTTCTGTGAAGAACATCTTTGGCCTAAGATCACATCTAAGTATCCTTGGATTGTAAATAACTTTAGAGTTGTGTGTGACCCTGCTACTTCACAGCGGTCAATGAACGATGCTAAGTCTGGTATGGAGATACTGAAAGAATGTAATCTTCCTGCTAAGCTAGCTAAGACAAACAACTGGACTCCTCGATTTGAAGCCGTTGCACAGTTCCTTCGGTTAAAAGGCAGATTCAAGCTTGGGCCTCAATGTATAGCCTTAAGAAAAGGCTTCGTATCAGAATATAAATATGCTGAATCTAAAACTGTTAACGGTGTTCTCTACAAAGCATCTCCTGTCAAGAACGAGTTCTCTCACGTTCATGACGCCTTGCAGTACGCAATGATGGAGTATGTGCATAAGCGGGAGAAGAAGTTTTTGTTTAACACACAACGTAAATATCGTGCTGCTAGCCAGATTGGAGGCTACTAAAAATCATGACTGAAAAAGATTTTTTCGGTTCTGGAACTGTAATCGACTCTGCCGAAGACAAAGATGTACAGGACTTTCTCTCGGAAGTTTCTGACAAGATGCAGGTAGATGAAGATTCCGGTGCAGAAGATACCGAAGGCGCGTCTGAAACGCCCCAAGGTCTGGCTGCATTTGTTCGTGAAGCGTTTGACAGATCGGACAGTGCACGTAAGACTATTGAAGAGAAGTGGTTGAATGCCCTTCGTCAGTACAAAGGTATCTACTCTCCTGAAGTTCTTGAACGTATGGATCCTCTACGTAGTAAAGCTTTTGTTCGTATGACAAGAACTAAGGTCAAGACTGTTGACAGTCGTTTGTCTGACCTGCTGTTCCCTGCGAACGGAGATAAGAACTGGGGTATTGAGCCTACGCCACTGCCACAGTTCAGCAAGAAGAAAGAGGCTGCTATCCTTGAAGTTGTTTCTCAAGATCAAGGTAAGCAGATTAGCCCTGAAGAACTCTATGTTCTTATGCAGGATGAAGCTAAGAATCAAGCTGGCAAGATGTCTAAGGTTATTGAAGACCAGCTTGCTGAGTTGAAGTATCGTGAGATTATGCGAGATGTTATGCATTCTGGTAATCTGTATGGTACTGGTATTCTTAAAGGGCCTCTTGTTTCTATCTCTGAAAACCGTCAGTACTATAAGAAGGAAAAGAATGGAGACAAAGATCGAAAACTTAAAACGCGCCGCCCGCACAATGGCATTTCTCGATAAGAACGGCATAGAAAAATACGCCGATTTGGAGAGGAAGATCGCAGAGCTTCAGGACGCGAGAGAGAAAACCACTGCCACACTGAAAAACGCGGAGCGGCGCTTGTCGGATATGGCGCTGCTTATCAAGAACATAGAAACCTACCGGGCGTTCAAGCCGCTGTATGACGAATACAAAAGCTCCCGCGATAAAGAAAAATACCTACGTGGGCATGAGCGCGAAATTATCCTGTTTGAAGCAGCGGCAAAGGCGCTGAAAGCTGCGGGCGTCACTGGCAAGCTGCCAGATATAGCGAGACTCAAAGAGGGCTACGCCTGCCTTTCCGAACAAAAGGACAATATGTATTCAGAATATGGGAAGCTGAAAAAAAGTCTTCGGGAATACGATGCTGTCAAACAGAATGTTGACAGCATTTTGTCCCCTGTCCAGCAGCGGGAACAGGAAAAAACGTTGTAGAAATATTGACATTCACACATATATTTATGTATAATAAATGTGCAATATTATGTCGATTGGGGGTGTGCGTTTGGACGCAAAAGAAACCATCAAGGCGCTTTTGGAAGCGTCTGAGGACGGAATGATTACTGCCGAACAGGTAACACAGGCAGGGCTACACCGCAGCGTATTGCAGGAGCTTGTAAAAAGCGGCGAGCTGTACCGCTTCGGACGCGGGTTGTATGTGCGCAGTGGGATATGGGAAGATGAACTGTATCTGTTGCAGCGGAAATACGGGCGCGGGATCTATTCTATGGAAACGGCTCTTTATC
>SFGN01000118.1 GCA_004556565.1 Lachnospiraceae bacterium
CGGCACGGAGAAATGGGCGATTGTAACCGAACTGGCGGCAGACGAATTGTGGGTTAAATACCCTGATGTTATCCGTCGGTACACTCCGTTCATTCTGCTTTCTATGGCTCAGGGCGAAGTGATAACGGAGTATCAGAACTACGAAGCAAGAGAGAGAATGAGAAGGCTTCTTTTCGGACACGCATTTGACATCAATGACGGAGAATTTGAAGTGCATCATCCGGAATTGGCAGTCGATACAGACCCAATCGAAGAAATAATGCTGAAAGACAATATTAAGCGACTTCGGGAGGTTTTGTGTTACTTAAGCGAAACACAGAAACGCAGAGTTTTTAAGTATTTCTTCTACAACAAAACACTTGAAAAAATCGCAGATGAAGAAGGAGTCGATTTTACTTCTGTAAGGGAATCGGTAAACAGTGCAATAAAAAAGTTGAGGAAATTTTTCTAAAACACCCCCCAAAAACGCTCTCCCATTTCAAACAAGTGAAGGGGTTAATTCTAATCCGGATATGAATTACCTCAGAATAATCGAAAGCGAGGATTTACATATGAAAGAAAAAGAATT
Organism: Lachnospiraceae bacterium; assembly: GCA_004556565.1. GTDB lineage: Bacteria > Bacillota > Clostridia > Lachnospirales > Lachnospiraceae > Schaedlerella. The sequence goes on from SFGN01000118.1 coordinate 569, forward strand.
TAAGAATGTCAGATGGGGCGATATTTATTACTGCGACTTGGGGGTTACAAACGGTAGTGTGCAATCGGGAATGAGACCGGTTCTTGTGGTTCAGACAAATCGCTTAAATGAAAGCAGTCCTACGGTCGTTGTAGCCGCTATAACGGCTGTTAAAAAGAAAACGGCAATGAATACTCATATTGAGCTAAACACGGATTGTGGCTTAAAAGAGCCGTCGATGGTAATGCTTGAGCAGCTACGCACCGTGGATAAAGCCACAGAGCTTGATAATTTTGTCGGAAGAATTACCGACGCAGATAAAATCAGCGAAATCAAGCGAGGATTGAAATTTGCAGTCGGTATTCCCGTTAAACCCAAGACAGAGCGTAAAGGCATTGTACTAAGTCTTTGCCCTCGTTGCAGAAGCGAGTTTCAGTCTATCCCTGAAAACATTGTAAAAAGACTTGACCCCTTTCAGGCAGATAAAGAGATGTGCGATAAATGTCAGGTAGGATACGGCTATGACTATATGATTTTCAAAAAGAACCATCATCACGCTAAGGGAGGTGTTGACAATGTTTGAAGATAAGATTGAAGCAATGAACAAACTACCCAACGCTGTTGATGATAGTTCCGGCTTTGAGAAAAGAGTTTATACGGTAGAAGAAATAATGGATATTCTCAGCATTGGAAAGAACACTGCTTATGCTCTCGTCAACTCAGGCGTTTTCCATTTTGTAAAGGTCGGCGGACATTACAGAATTTCCAAGAAGAGCTTTGACCGATGGCTTGATAATATGGACAGCGAAAGCTCCGGTTGTCAATTATGCGATTAAACCAATCGCATAATTAACAAAAACTCCGATTTTCAGTACCATATAGCCAAGTCACTTGGCTATATGGTAGTCAGAGTGGCAAATAAGAAATCGGGGGTAAACGGTAATGCGAAAGAAAATTGAAAAGAGCGATACTCGACTTCCTAATACATTCAGGCAGACTGAACCTGATATACGAGCATACACGGTAGATGATATACAGCACATCTTGAAAGTGAGCAGAACTACCGTCTATGAGCTGCTTAAAAGCAAGAAATTCCATAGCGTTCGTGTCGGAGGTCAATATCGAATATCTAAAAAGAGCTTTGAAAATTGGCTCAATGGCGAGAAAGGAGGTTCTGAAGATGGCATTTGTTAATATGTTCAATGACCGAGTGGAGCAGTTTAATCTCAGAGAGGAAAATGAACGCTTGGCAGAATTGTTCAGCGATGAAAAGCTTCAGGAGGAAGCACAGTGGCAAGCCTATTCTGTCAAGGAAATATCTCGGTTGTTTTCCATTTCCGAAGAAGAAGCACTGAAACTGATGAATTGCGGCTTATTCAAAACATACCGAGTCGGCAACGAATACAGAGCTTCAAAGAAAAGCGTTGAAGAAAATAAGAAAATCGTCAAGGCAGTTCTTACATATCAGGACAAAAAGACAATGTCTGTACCCGACGTAATGAGAATACTCGGTCTTGGAAAGACGGCTACATACCGACTCATCAATCAGTGCCGATTTAAGACCTATTTGGTACTGGGCAAAATGAGAGTTGATGTGGATAGCTTTGAAGATTGGTATGCAGGACAATTCCATTATGAGAAAGTAAACGGCGAAAGACCCGGTAAGAAATACGGCAAAACGCTCTCTCCTCTTACTGTTGCAAAGGTACTCGGCATTCCGAGAAGCACCGCAAATGACCTTATGAACGATGGCATTGTTGAGTTTATATGGGTTGACGGTAAACGCCGAATAAAAAGAGAAAGCTTTGATAAGTGGTACGCTTCGCAAAGTAAATACACTAAAGTTAAGGAAATCGAGGAGGTGGAGGGATATGTCGATTGAGGATAGAGTTCGTGAATTAAACGGCGGTACATATACAAAAAAGAGCTATTCCGTAGAGGAAGTTCAGTCAATCTTGGGTATTACCCGACAGACCGTATATAAGCTCATCAAACAGGGGTGTTTTCAGGCAGTAATGCTCGAAACCGGATACCGCATAATAAAGACCAGCTTTGATAAATGGCTGGATAATGAATAAGGAGGAACGACTATGGCTTCTATTGTAAAGAGAAAGAATCGATATTCCGTCGTTTATACCTACAAAGACGATGACGGAAACCAACATCAAAAATGGGAAACCTTTGATACAAACGCAGACGCTAAAAAGAGAAAAACTCAAATTGAGTTTGAACAGCAAAGCGGTACATTCATCATTCCTAATGCTACGACAGTTGCGGATTTGCTTGAAGAATACTGCTCCGTGTACGGAGTAAATAACTGGGCAATGTCAACCTACCGTTCAAAGAAAGGGCTTATGTATAATTACATCATTCCGCTTATCGGCGATGTGAAACTTGATGAACTGACTCCGAGACTTATGGATAAATTCTATCAAAGCCTTCTGAAAGTTAAGACCAAAGTGGTACAGAATAAAAAGCCTAAAAATGAGTATCTGACCGTACATACCGTAAGAGAAATCCATAAGTTTTTAAGGAGTGCCTTTAATCAGGCGGTAAAATGGGAGTTGATGACAAGAAACCCGGTTCTCAATGCAACGCTCCCGAAAGAGGAACATCAGAAACGAGAAATATGGACAGCAGAAACTCTTATGCACGCTCTTGAAGTGTGCGATGATGATATTCTCGCATTAGCCATCAATTTATCCTTTGCCTGTTCACTCCGTATGGGTGAAATGCTCGGTCTTACTTGGGATTGCATTGATATTTCGGAGGAAAGCCTGAAAGAAAACAACGCTTCCATTTTTGTAGATAAAGAGCTTCAGCGAGTAAACAGAGATGTAATGGAGGTGCTTGATAATAAGGACATTATCCGTGTCTTTCCGAGAACTCTGTCAAATACAAATACCTCCCTTGTTTTGAAAACGCCAAAAACTAAAACAAGTGTGAGAAAAATCTTCTTGCCGTCAACCGTAGCTCAAATGCTGTTAGAGAGAAAAAAGCAGATTGACGAAATGAAAGAGCTTTTCGGTGATGAGTATTTGGATTATGACTTGGTATTCTGCCATTCGTCAGGCAGACCGATGGAAGGTCAGGTAATCAACCGTGCTTTGAAAAAGCTGATACAGGACAACGACTTACCCGATGTGGTATTTCACAGCTTCCGTCACGCAAGTATAACCTACAAGCTGAAATGGAACGGCGGCGATATGAAATCGGTTCAAGGCGACTCAGGACACGCCCGAATGGATATGGTTGCCGATGTTTACAGCCATATAATCGACGAGGACAGGCGATATAACGCACAGAAGTTTGAGGAACAGTTCTACAACGCTAAAGGTCTCAAAAATGCGGAAGAAGGTAAAACTGCTCCAATGCCCAAGTTTGAAACTTCGGTTGAACTCCTTGACCCAATGGCAGAGGTTCAAAAAGAGAGCGAAGTTGAAAAAGAAAAGCCTGCTGAGAACAGTACAGATGAAAACGCCGCCTTGCTCACAAAACTGTTATCAAATCCGGAAACAGCAGCATTATTAAAGGCTTTAGCGAAAACAATTTAGTCATACAAAAAAGGCAATCCGTCAGGGTTGCCTTTTGTAATTCCTGAAAAATCTTGAAATCAAGAAGAAAAACCATTATAATATTTGAACACAGATTATTGATTTGCATAAGAGAATGCGTAAACTTCAAATGCGTTTCCTGTGATTTATGGGCTACAGATTAACTCAATGATGTTTCCCATATTTCTTTGCATTTGCTAATACCCTGCTAAAAGGAAGGCAAAAAACCACGAAAAATTAGCAGGTTTTGGACGAGAATTTACTAACAGTGAAATCCCAGAAAAGCCAGTAAAATCAAGGATTTTCGGGGATTTGTAGGGAGTCAAAAATGCCCCTCGGGGGCTTCTCCTAAGCGGAACGCCGGCGGTTCGAGCCCGCCCAGGGACGCCAGTCAACAGCGCGGGAGATGAAAAATCTCCCGCTTTTTTTCTAACCGGATTAGATGTCATCCAAAATCACAGGACATTTTGCTAATCAGAAAAACGTCACAAAATGACTTTTGGCTAAAAATGGCGCATGTTTTCGTGTTCACCTGTGTATCTGGGTGTAAATATTCGATAAATCGCCCCTATCGCCGCAGAAATCTGAAATACGATACCCGGAACTGCTATGACGAAAGAAAAGACTTGAGGGCTGATTTCTAAAGACGTTAGAAAATCGGGTGACGAGATTTTAGAATTCTAAAATCAACCACCAAAATTAGAGAAAGCAGCAAACCGGGATTTGGAGGATAGCGTATATGAAATACAAAGGAACGCTTATTGTTGTTAAAGACTGCAACCGTGCTCTAAAGTTTTATCGTGATATGTTTGGGCTTCAACTTCTACAAGACAATGACGGAAATATGGAACTGACGGATCATTTGTATTTGCAGGAGTTGGGTTACTGGGAAGATTTTACGGAAAAACGCATAATTTCAAACAGCAATCAGTCCGAATTATATTTTGAAGAACCCGATATAGAAAAATTTGTGGCACGACTTGAGCTGCTCTACCCCGAAACCGAATATGTCAATCGTCTGATGACACACAGTTGGGGGCAAAAGGTAGTCAGATTTTATGACCCTGACGGAAATCTGATTGAAGTAGGAACACCCGTGTAACACATCTCGACTACTTTCAGTTTGTCGTTCTCCTGAATGACTTAATATCGATATCTTACATAGCCCTGTGGTGACTAATCCTCATCACAGGGCTTTTGTCGTCTCCGGACTTCCCCGGCGGCGGATCAAAACTATGGAGGATATCGTGATGAGAAAAAAAGTGAAACGCAAAACCATTCTGATCGACGGGATCAGATACTACGATGACAAGCCGGATACCTGCCGCAAGTGCTTCTTCTGGAAGAATCGCAAAGTCGGCTGTGTGCTTGGTACGCAGAACTGCTACTACCTGGCTGAGGCAGTAAAGACCGAGCAGGAAAAGAAATGTGAGGGCTGCTGTTACGCCAAAGGCCATCCCTGTGTCAGCGCTGTCTGCTACAAGGAATTGGACGCATGGCTCAGAGCAATCCGGGCTAACCGCGCTAACCGTGCAAAGGAAGAAGGTGCGACAAAAGCAATGCCGCCGCAAATATCAGGCAAAGTCAGCACCAATGCCAAAGCAGATTGCCAGCGTCCATCCTCAATGTTCAGTTCTACTTCCTCTATGCGATGTAAAAAGGTAAAGCTGGCATTGTCTTGACTCATAGGTATCCTCCTGTAAAAAAACCGCCTGCCGGAAACCGACAGACGGCATACTTTTTACACTTCAGTCATCCACAGGCCGTGGAGATTGCAATAGGCGTAAACCGCAACCGCTTTATCATCTCCCAAGCAGAAGATGACATTGGGTTTGTCATCAGGTTTCAGAGCCTTGCGCTGCCCACCGTTTTCGGTCTGGACATAGACCCACTCGATGAAGTGTTCCGAAAGCATCGGATGATCCACGCTGCCCACATTG
>SFGN01000119.1 GCA_004556565.1 Lachnospiraceae bacterium
AGTTCAAAGTTTTGCCGAAAGTAAAGATTTCAATGAGGTTCGTGCGATTCAAAAAAGAATCCTTGCGGCATACGAACAAGATTTTTCAAAACACGCACCGAACGAGATTGTCCCGAAAATCCGTATGCTTTGGAACAGTATTCCGTCGCAGCTCGCAAGAGAAAATAAGAAGTTTATTTATGGTCTTGTTCGTGAAGGCGGCAGAGCAAGAGAATATGAAACTGCGATTATGTGGCTTTCCGATTGCGGGCTTGTGCACAAGGTCAGTCGTGTTAATGCGGCAGGTATTCCGTTGAAAGCTTATGAGGATTTGAAAGCATTCAAACTTTTCATAGTCGATGTGGGACTCCTCGGCTGTATGACAGGTCTTCGTCAGCGTACACTTCTTGACGGCGATGACCTTTTCGTTGAATTCAAAGGAGCTTTGACCGAACAATATGTTTGCCAGCAATTAAAAACGGTAGAAGATTTAGGCATTTACTATTACACCAACGACAGAGGTTCTTGCGAAATTGATTTTGTCGTTGATAACGGTGAACAGATTGTTCCTATTGAAGTAAAAGCCGAAACGAACCTGAGAGCAAAGAGTCTCAAAACCTATCGAGAGAGGTTTGAACCTGAATTGTCTGTTCGTACTTCAATGGCTGATTATAAGAAGGAAGATTGGCTTTTGAATCTGCCGCTGTACGCAATAGAAAATATCACGGTCGAATCATAATGACAAATAAAATGATATTAGAGAACAGGTTGAACATTACCGATTCAGCCGAACTTGCCTGTGATGAAGAACGCATCAGCAAGAAAAAGGCTGCGGAACTTTTTGAAAAAGGTATTTTAAATAATCTTCCTGTCGGCAAGTTTTCTACATTACAGGCAGTCCATAAGTATCTGTTCGAAGATATTTTTGACTTTGCCGGCAAAATCCGCACAGTAAATCTTGCAAAAGGAAATTTTCGCTTTGCGCCGCTTATCTATTTGCAAGCGGCTCTTGATAACATTGATAAAATGCCGCAATCGACCTTTAATGAGATAATCGAAAAGTATGTTGAGATGAACATTGCCCACCCTTTCCGTGAGGGAAACGGTCGCAGCACCCGCATTTGGCTCGACCATATCTTAAAGAACGAAATCGGCAAGGTTGTCGATTGGAGCAAGGTTGATAAAGAAGATTATCACCTTGCTATGGAGCACAGTCCGATTAAAGATGTGGAAATCAAAGTGTTGCTGAAAGGTGCGCTTACGGACGAAATCAACAGCCGTGAGGTCTATATGAAAAGCATAGACCAAAGTTATTACTATGAAGGATTTACAGCCTTTAAAACGGAGGAATTGTAAAACTCCAAAGTGCCACTATACAGTCCCAAAGTGCCAAATTGGCACTTTGAAAGTACTTGCCGTGTTAGATTTAATAAAAAATAACCCGTCCGTTAAGCAAACCGAACTTGCAGGACAGACAGGAAAGTCCGTAAGAAGTATAAAGCACATTATTGACTCTCTGAAAGAGAAGCAATACATCCGTAGAGTTGACGGCAAGCGCTACGTCGAATAGGAAGTTTTGGTTTAACATATAAGAATTGAGGTATTGATTATGAATTTAAAGACTTTATCTTCAGAAGGAAAAATCGCATATTTGATTAAACCTATCTTGAAAGTATTACAAGAAGCTGGCGGTCAATTAGAGCGTTCTGAAATCAAAGAACGCATTGCTGATATGGATGACCAAATTGCTGAATATTCTGTGCTTGAAAAGAAATCAAAGCAAACCGGCAACACATATAAAGAGTTTAATTTCAAGTTTAATTTTGCGATTAAAGATTTGTATTTTAATGACTTGTTGACATACACAGATTCATCTCCTATTACTTTAACAGAGAAAGGATTATATCTTGATGTTGATAAGCTTGATGTTCAAAAAGAAATTATTGAGCCATCCAAGAAGCATTGGGAAGAACTCAGCAAAAACAACAAAAAGAACAAAACTGTTAATGTCAGCGACAATGAAGAAGAAACTCAAGCCGAAGAAAAAATCAAAGACGATTTCAAGGAAAATTTGCTTACCGCTATTGCTAAAATGTCACCAAAAAAGTTTGAAGCTTTTTCAAGAGCGTTATTAAACCGTATGGGTGTTGAGTTCACTGAAAAAGGTGTACAAATCAGCAATGACGGTGGTATTGATGGATACGGCTACCATATTGATGCAAATGATTTCAGAACTACACGTGTTGTCATTCAGTGCAAACGATATAATGTCGCTCCCGTGTCCGAGCCGGAAATCAACCAATTCTTAGGTGCTATGAATAAGTATCAAGCCGACTAGGGCGTGTTTATCACAAACGGTAGATTTACTAATGCTGCAAGAGTTGCCGCAAGAGAAGGCTCACCCATTACACTGATTGACGGCAACGAATTAGTAAGACTGGTTATTAGATATGAGCTGTACATCACACCGGTTAAGACTTATGTGTTTGATGAGTTTTACAGTACAGAAGAATAATCAATATTGTTCGGCTATTTAATCAGCCAAGTGGAGAATGAATTATGCTTACATCTAATCCTGAACAAATTCAAAGACATATAAAAACGCACACTGATCGTTCTGCAATGGACGAAGCAGCGGTATCTATTTTAAAAACGTTTCTTCGCTCTAATGGCAGAATTAATACAAACTTTGCTTCAAACGACAAATGGCCAAATACAGATGGTACCTTTGAATTTGTTACAAATCCTACTATTTCAAGGCAACCCAGACAAAACTTTTTTGTACAAATCAAGGGAACACATTCCTATCAAGAGACAGATGGATGTATAAAGTATTCGTTGCAAAGTTTAGCTTTTCCGGCGTATATTGCTAATAATATAACACTTGATCCGGGGATTTTATTTCTTGTACTTAATCCGGATGAACGAGGAAATGAACGTGTGTTTTGGAAATATATTTCAGCAAATCTTCTAAATGAAATTGATTTTTCCAAAGATAGTGCAACTATTACATTCTTTCCTGCGGACGAGATTAAAAATACAGAAGAGAGTGTTGAGATATTCTGTAAAAAATTGTCTGAAGTATTAGCAAGACATTTATTCACAAATAAACTTAATTGCCACTCGTTTACTCGTAAAGAGGTTGAGTATATCATTAATAGATGTGATAAAGAAATATCCGAGAGTATAGAGAACCTTGCTCGTCCTGACGAAGATTTTGATAGTATTTCCGAACAAATTCTTCCTCGATTAGATGATATGTGCAAAGCTGCCTTAATTATGAATTCAATGAGACTTGGTGTTGCACAACCTGATCTTAAATTGGCTTGGGAACAGTCTCTTTTGAACATTAACACAAAATACCTGTCTGTATTTTATAAAGGACTAAAGTATATTGAGAACCGAGTTCCGGAAGCTGGTCAGTCCGGACGACTAATGCAAAAATATTATAATTTTTTGTGGCAAATCAGAAAAGACTTAAAAAACAGCCATGGCATTGATGTCCTTAAAAACCTTGAAGAATTAACACCGCCTATTGATGAATTAGATAAACACTATTATACAAGTGTTGCATCATCAGTAGAAAAAGCCGATTTTTCTAAAAGTTATCATTCCAATTCGAGGTACTATATTCAGAAAAAAGTTCCCTTTTTTATTGGGACAGAGCGATATTATGAAATCACATTACAATTAGCCGGCATCTATGCGACTAAATATAACCGACTTACGGTTTATACGAAAGAAGATATACCGACCAATTATTCTATTCAAATCAGTTATGCAAACGAAAATATAGATTTGTGGGGAGTAGAATCTAAAATTAAAATAATTTCAGATTGGATGGTTTCCATTTCACCTACAAGCTTAAATAAGTTTGCAAAAATATTAAGATTACCTTGTAGTCTTAATTCAAGATATGGAGAATACCAAGCTCTAATGAGCTTCTTAACAAATACTGGAATTAATTTGCTTGATTTCATAGATTTAAGTCAAAATAAGTTTGATTCAATGATTGAAAGAATCTATGCGAAATCAAAGACAACACTTTTCAAAGATATTCTCGTTCATCTCAAGCAAATGTATTCGGAATCAGCCGAATATACCACTGGAAAGAATGTTATTCGTTATTTGTTACAGAATTTAAAAGAAGAAACAATAGAAGGCGTTTTGCCAAATGCTTTTGGAAAATGTATGAATGGAAATTTGTATTTAGCAAGTGGTTGTTATCCGTTTGAGAATAGTCCGTTGCTATCTGATATTCTTGGCGGAAAAACAACAGAAGGGCACAATTTTCGGCATATATTAAATGCTGTCGGGTATGACGGACTTGAAGAAGTTAGGCCATATCTCACACTGAAAAATGCAGTTAAGCAAACAGGGGAAATTTATTTTGAACAAGCTGCTATTTCAAGTTCTGATGCAATTGATAAGTATAATGCACAACTTGATCTATGGGAAAGGCGAAATGGTTACTCTATTTCAGTTGATAATGGCTTTGTGTCTATTGACGCCTACGAAAAAAATACATTATTTATACTGAGAACACTTATAGAACTTTCACATATTGGAAATAGCGGTCAGAAAGAATTAAATAACAGATTCTTACGTGATAATGCAGGCGTAATTGAAGATTCTCTAAAGATTGAAGCAATTCGAACTGCGTTTGTGAATTCGCGAGTTTTGTTGATTTATGGAGCAGCGGGCACCGGTAAAACAACACTGATCAACTATATATCAAATTTGATGTCTGGGCGCAAAAAGCTATTCTTAACAAAAACGCATACCGCAAAGCAAAATCTAATTCGTAGAATTGATAATCCGGGTACAGGTAGCGAATTTGTTAGTATTGATAGTTTTAATCGTAAAGTTAACCTACCGGACTATGACGTGATTTTTGTTGATGAATGTAGCACTATTGATAATCGTAGTATGGCTACGTTTTTTTCCAAGATTCGTTCTGATACTTTCATTGTTTTAGCCGGAGATATTCACCAGATTGAATCTATTGAATTTGGAAATTGGTTTAGATACGCCAAAGATATTATATGCGTTCCAAGTGCAAATGTAGAGTTACTAAGCACTTGGCGAACAGACGATCAAAATCTTATCAATCTTTGGGATGAAGTAAGAAACCACGGAGATTTAATAACTGAAAAACTTGCAATAGATGGGCCGTTCTCTGAGGAAATTGGTCCGGGAATATTTGATAAGGCAGATGAGGATGAGGTGGTTCTGTGCCTGAATTATGATGGAAAATTTGGATTAAACAATATGAATACCTACTTGCAAAACGCAAATACATCCTCGAAAGCTGTTTCGTGGCAAGAATGGACATATAAGATTGGCGATCCGATTTTGTTTAATGAAAGTCAAAGGTTTTCATTGTTATATAACAACCTGAAAGGAAAAATCGTTGACATTGAGAAGAATGATGATATGATTCGGTTTACCATTGATGTTGCAATGCTTTTGACAGAAAACGATTGCAGACATACCGATATGGAATATATAGAATCATTTGAAGAAAGTACACGTATTCGCTTTTGCATTTATTCAAACAAAGATGACGAAACAGATGAGTCAATTAGAGCAAAATGTATTATTCCATTTCAACTTGCTTATGCCGTGTCTATTCACAAAGCTCAAGGCTTAGAGTATAATTCGGTAAAAATTGTTATCCCTCAAAGTAATTCTGAAATGATAACGCACGGAATTTTTTACACAGCAATTACTCGTGCAAAGAAAAAGCTGAAAATTTATTGGAGCAAGCAGATAATGCAAGATATTGTCAGTGGATTTGCAAAAGAAGTTTCTATACACAAAAGCATTGAGATTGTCAAGAAGAAGCTAAACTTAGATATGTAAAGCAAGTTAATTAAGAAAATGTCCAAGATATCTCCGCACTGTCATTATTCGGGAAGGTTTTGGGCGTTTTCTTTCATTATGAGCGACTTGCAAGATAAGGTATAATAAGTTGCGCAAATTTAAATAGCAAAAAGAGAGACATAGTTTGCAGACTCTGGTAGAATGAAGTCACCACACAGCATTCTGAAAGGTTCTGAAAGGAGAAAGCAAACTATGTCCGAAAAGATTGTACAGCTAAATGAGGAAGTAATCAAGGGGCAACTGAAAGAATTGGTTCGCGGCAGCGTGGAAGAAACGCTGAATGAACTGCTGGAGCAGGAGGCCGAGCAGTTGACCCAAGCTGCCCGCTATGAGCGCAGCGAGGCCCGTCGGGGCTACCGCAGCGGCCACTACGACCGGAACCTCACCACCACTTCTGGAGACGTCACACTCCATGTACCACGCCTTAAAGGTGTTCCCTTTGAGACAGCCATCATTGAGCGGTATCGCCGCCGGGAGAGCAGTGTAGAGGAAGCGCTCATTGAGATGTACCTTGCCGGTGTTTCTGTGCGTCGTGTGGAGGATATTACCGAGGCCCTGTGGGGTACCAAGGTGTCTCCCTCCACCATCAGCGAGCTTAACAAAAAGGCCTATGTTCATATTGAAGATTGGCGCAACCGCCCTTTGCAGGGCGGCAAATATCCGTATGTCTATGTGGATGGCATCTACCTGCGGCGCAACTGGGGCGGAGAGTACGAAAATGTTGCGATTTTGGTGGCAATCGCGGTGAATGAGGACGGATACCGCGAAGTTTTAGGTGCTGCCGAGGGCATGAAAGAAGACAAGGCCAGTTGGGTCAGCTTCTTCCAGTGGCTCAAGGGCCGCGGCCTGGACGGCGTGAAACTCATTGTCGGAGATAAGTGCCTGGGTATGCTGGAAGCAGTGGGAGAAGTATTCCCTGATGCCAAATACCAGCGCTGCACCGTTCATTTCTACCGCAATGTGTTCTCTGTTGTTCCTCGCTCCAAGGTAAAGCTGGTAGCCAAGATGCTCAAGGCGATCCACGCTCAGGAGAGCAAGAAAGCTGCTCGAGAAAAGGCTAAAGCGGTTGTCGCTGAGCTGAACGCCATGAAGTTGAAAGAGGCCGCTAAAAAGGTGGAGGATGGCATTGAGGAAACGCTGACCTACTGCGACTTCCCCTCTGAGCATTGGATGCGGATCCGCACCAACAATGTGATTGAGCGACTGAACCGGGAGATTCGCCGCAGGACAAGGGTGGTCGGCTGCTTTCCGGACGGCAATTCAGCTTTGATGCTGGTCTGTGCCCGGCTGCGTCATGTGGCTGGCACACAGTGGGGCAACAAAAAGTACATGAACATGAAGCACTTAGAGACGGCTTTGGAAGACACCTCTATTGCTGGCTGACCTCATTCGGCCGGAGTCTGCAAATAAATTTGCGCATAACTCTTGACACTACC
>SFGN01000120.1 GCA_004556565.1 Lachnospiraceae bacterium
CAAACAGGTGCTATGCACCCAGCCGGGAGCATAGCGCCGTTTGTTGTCAGCAGCCCGTTTCACGGTCTGCGTGTAGTTCCTTGTAAACTGACCTAAATGGTTATGCAAGTATCATATAGTAATTGTTCCAAAATACCGAAGAAAAATAATATATAATCAATACCGAAAAGATTTGCAAGAAATAATTAGAACACTCTGCAAATACAAAGGCGTGGAAATAATAGAAGGACATATGATGCCCGACCATGTGCATCTTTTACTAAGCATACCGCCTAAAACAAGCGTAGCAAGTTTCATGGGATACTTGAAAGGAAAAAGTGCGCTGATGATGTTCGACAAACACGCAAATTTAAAGTATAAATTTGGCAACCGACACTTTTGGGCAGAAGGATATTATGTTTCAACGGTAGGCTTAAATGAGAGCACAATAAAGAAATATATACAAGACCAAGAGAAATCAGATATTGCATTAGATAAGTTAAGCGTCAAAGAATACGCAGACCCATTTAGTTAACCCCTTTAGGGGTAGCCAACGAGGCAAAGACTCTAAGGCTTGAACAAAGAGAAAGCCCGCGCCTTGAGACGCGGGTCGGCATTATGGGCTTTTAGCCCTTGTGCAAACCACCCGTTTGACGGGTGGTTATGATTTGTAAGGCTATTAAATTGTAAATTATTTGCACTTATACAGCACAAATAAGTTTTTTCGCTTTTTCATAGATCATGAAAAAGGGATTCCTTTTTTATTCGCACAAAGTGTAACACAATTTTGATTAAGTTATATTTCCATGCTATGCCAAGCGTCATGAAATAAGTTCAGTCTAAATCGAAAATTACCAATCAAGGCGAAGTCTTTAATGCTGAGAGCGAAGTTTAAGCAATGTGCAATTTATATGCACATGAATGTGGATGGATTAATAATCGTTTCCTTGAAACAATCAAATTTTATTTAATAAAATGAATAATGCAAAATAAAAAACTTCTTTGCGATGTTTAAACTGAGGTTCTGCTGTTATTCGTAACCATTTTACAAAAGCAATTTTCAAACTCTTGACAAATCTATTGTCAAGAGTTATTATATATACAGACGGGAGGTGCAAATGTGGAAGAAATAATTCGCATGCAAGACAATCTACTTTTAATTCGACGCACCGTTGGTTGGACAGCCGAGGAATTTGGTGAGAAAATTGGTGTCACTCGACAGACCATCAACAATATTGAAAGCGGTCGCAACAAACTGACCAAGACACAGTATATTGCCATGAGAAGCGTTCTTGATGCGGAAATGGCACAGACACCGGAAGACACCGAAATGCTCAAGGTTTTGTTGGATGTGCTCGTAGATCACCCAGAGAACTATAGTTCCGAAAACAGAGATGAGCTTTTGTCGAAGGCAAACATGATGGTTCCTTCTATTCTTGCAGGAACTACCACCCGTGCTGATGTCTCCAAAGAATGGATGAAAGCCGCTGGTATAATTGTCGGTGGAACAGCTCTTTTGGGTCCGTTAGGTCTTGGAGCGGGAATTGCTGCCATGAACGCTTGGCTTGCCAAGGCATTTGTATCAGGCAAAAAAAAGCCAACATCGAAGGAGAAAAAAGATGGATAATTATATAAAAAAGAAAAAGGAAATGGTATTTCGAAGTGTTGACTCCCTTCAGCAAGTAGTAAATGTTGTAAATGAGGCAGCCGCAGCCCTTAACGACTCTAAACGAACCATCAAGGAAAGTGCTATTCCAGAGGTTCTTGCCGGAGCTCTTGGAGCAGGCATTGGTGGTGTGGGGTCTTTTGCCGCCCTTTATGGTCTGGGTGTCGTAGGTCTCTCTGCTGCCGGTATTACTTCTGGCTTAGCGACTGCCGGTGCTATCGTGGGCGGTGGTATGGTGGCAGGAGTTTTCGTGCTTGCGGCTCCTATTGCTGCGTTAGCAGCCGGTGGTGTTGGTGTTGCCTCTCACCTTAAGAACAAACAACTGCGCCAGGAAAAAGAACGTCTGTACAAAGAAGTCCTTGCTCGTCACGAAGCTATTATCCAGGCTTTGAAGGACGAGGCTGATGCAGACAAGGAACGTCTTGATTACCTGCAGAGTCTCAACATCTTACTCCAACAGGCAGTTAAGGATTTGAGCCACGATCTGGGTGTTGTGTAAAGGAGGTTTTCTATGGGAAACCGTATCAAATTACCAAATATAGACTTTGCCAAGGTCGGAGATGACATGGGTAAGACAGCCAAGAATGTAGCGAAATTCGTCCGAAACCACAAGGAAAAGTTCCTTGGTGCTGGTTTGCTCCTGGCAGCCGCTGATGGTATCAGAGTGCGTCTTGACCGTAATAAGGATCAGAAAGCCTTTGAGGAAAGTTCCGTTAAACAACAGATGGTCGCACGTAAGCACGAAGCTGAAATCAACGCATTGCGTGCAGAGGCAGAACAGGCCCGTGAGGTCAACAGACGTGTCGACCAACTTGAACAAATCGTAAAGAATATTACTGAAGGAGGTGGTGGCGAGTGAGCAAGTTTAAGTACACAAAATTTGAGAAACAGATGAATTCTGTTCTGAAACATCAAGATGAGGCACTTGCAGACATCCACTTTCCATCCTCAGATGAGACAGATGCTACGATTACGAGGACAGAGGCTTTGCTTCGGAGTCTTGGATACCAACCAGAAGCACTTAAAGAGTTGGTACCCATTCAGCAACCGAAAAAGGTCAT
This sequence comes from Lachnospiraceae bacterium, assembly GCA_004556565.1. Lineage (GTDB taxonomy): Bacteria > Bacillota > Clostridia > Lachnospirales > Lachnospiraceae > Schaedlerella. Next base: position 2,707 of record SFGN01000120.1, read on the forward strand.
AGTTGTTCCTACTTGGGAAGAACTGTGTGCCGAGGCAGATAGACATGTTGGTACAGGCTGTGAATTGGAGTCAATTTTCACAGAGGAAGAACTTCGGAGCAATGAACTTGCTATTCGCCAACTCAACGAAGAGTTCAATGTTATCCATCGCCTGGATACCTTTGATATCAGTATAGCTGCCCTTGCCGGACTGGTCGGTGCTACTGTAGATATTTTGCTCGTTGGAGTACCCACCAAAACTCCCGAGGGTTTGAAAGGCGGGCCACTTGCAAACTATGTGCGAGACTACTTTAATAAAAAGTTCCCCGAAGAAGAAATGCAGCAACTCGCAAACTCGAAGATCAGCAAGGTTCCGTATGATGCCCAGGATAACCGACACACCACCATCCGAGTAGAGGGACTCTCTGCCTACTATCACAGACTTCTCCAGTTGGGGCATGACCCTCTTTTAGGATTCATATTCGGTGTAACAGATATTCTAACTGGCAGAATGACGACCATCGACAAAGCTGGAAACATTGTATCTCAAGTGATGGAAAACTATGCCGACCGCAAAGAGTCCGACATCTTTGTAGCCTTGGCAAAACAGGTCATTCACTTTAAGTCGGATGTTACTACATCAATGGGACTGCCTGCACCTTTGATGAGTCTGTTTAATCTCCTTCAGTTCGGTAGCATTGGAGAAGAAGAACAGACCATTGCCGAAATCGTCCAAGGTATGTACTATGAGGGATATGATTTCATACATTTCTGCTCCATGTCAATCCCCGCAATGCTTGTGGAAGTCATTGTTCGTTTAGGGTATGCCATTAAGCGGATCAAGGAAGGCCATGCGATGAAGGATTCTATCCCACTGTCTCTAAACAGAGAAAAACATCCCAAGTTGGCAACAATGCTGTTTATTGCTCATGCCGGAGCGACTGCCGCAAATGCTGGCAAAGTCTATTTTACTCAAAACCCTGTTGCAATTAACTATCCTCAGTGGATTGCTTTTGCTAAGTACTCGTACAGCCAACTCAAGTGGGTTTTACTTGAGAAGCCGGCACTACGAGATGCGTATGTAAAAGGAAGAATCAACGAGGAACTGGATGCTGTCCTTGATGAAGCGAAAGCAACCTTTGATAGGTTTGCCGAAGACTACATCGTGGTTTTCAATTGAGATGATGTGTTCTTATATGAAAAAGTCGCTCATCCAAAATCAGATTTCCAATTACGAACAACTCTGGCGTGACCGCAACAATGGTCGACTGCTGACCACGAGCGGTCTGCGGTTCATCTGCGAATCCAACAATTGTGTTCCATCGGTCGGCACTTCCCAGAGATACTGGCAAAAGCGTCGGCAGTAGATTTATCCAGATCTAAGCAGAATAATTTGACATGGAGTGTACTTGATGGTTAGAAAAGGTGACTTAATTTCGTTCAGTAGTTTCGGCTGGCACAAGGGATTTTATAATGTCGATGACGTTGATGATATAACAGATGCGCTACTTAAAATAAGGTATACGGATTTCTTTGAATATCCAGATGATGAAGAATTCCCGTATGATTCAGCGCATTCTCTTTTGCGTGGTTCATGCAATCATTTTGCAGTGGCGCTCAAAAATGTGCTGGGATATACTCCATACATAATCGAAAAGACCGACAAAAAGGGGTTCCATGCCTTTTGCCAGGTATACAAGAACGGCAGATTGTATTATGTCGATGCCAGAGGAGTGACTTCCAGCTTTGATGAGTTTATGATTGTGGCGCGAGAATTTGTACGAGGTGAATATACCATTCGAGAGGCCACACAGGATGTTATCGAAGAATGGGAACGCGGCAGCGAATATAATGAGGAAGCCTATGCCTTTTCCGAAGCTGTGATTAGAAAATATATCGAATGTTACACGGTTTGATTTGTTTTAAGAGGTCTTAGGGTGTCACCCTAACGAGGTATTTATGGAATGTATCCATAAATACACTGCTCGCTGAAAGCACGAGCGACAGCACCGTTTTGGACAACCTGTCCATAAATGGTCTGCTCGCTCAGTATGCGCAGAAAGCGGGCAGATTACCGTTTGGTTATCCAAGCGGTCTGCTCGCTAAGATTGCACACGACTTTTTATTTGTAGCAGTTTATACATTCAAAATTATATATCAAACAAAAAATAAGCACGGACAACAGAGTATTTCTGCAATCCGTGCTCAATTTTTTATGCGTATCCGATATAGATTTCATACTGTGAATCGGATATTTTTTCTGCCCATATCCATACCGCCGTAAAGCCTTCAATATTCTTGTATCTGTTCAATCTACTTTCAATATCTGCGTCCATATTTTTGTTGTTTGCATTAGCGGATATTGGGTTGTCCCAACATTCGGTGGCTGTTTCATCAAGAGTTAACCCAATACTTTGAGCATAATTCTGTGCGTAAGAAATCCAATAGTTGATATCGAATTCTTCAATTTGTTCAACTGCTGTTGTAACTTCAGGAACAGTATTTGTTGTGATTTCAGGTTCAGATATATTACTTTTGGGCATTTCTTTTTGCGTACGAGTATCTTGCTTTGACTCGTTATTTACTGTTGTGGTTTGAGAAAAAATCGGCTCTTTTGACACCTTTTCAGTATCAATTTCAACGATAGTCGGCTGTGTTGTTTCTTGCGCAAATGTGCTTTTCTCAATTTTTTCATTCTCTGTTTTCTCGGACAAATCTTCCGCTTGAGTTGTATGAATTACAACATTAGCAGATGAACTTTCAGCCGCTTTTTTATCTGGCTCACTATGGACAGTGCAACCTGCCGAAACAAAAATGAGAGTCAATATCATTGTGAATATTACGATTTTTCTCATACGAAAATCACCTCGTTATTCACAATCTCCATTGCACGATTACGAATATTGTTCATTTTCTGTATCCATAGCATCGGATTATCCGCTTTCAGCATCTCTGTAACATTTTCCTTTTCGGCAAGTGATTTGACAAGCTGTGAAAACATTGTTTGTGCCTGTTGCTCAATGTCGGCAAGATAAGGATACAGATTTTCCGATGTTAGCAGATTGTAATATTTTATACGATGATGTTGTTTAAGATACTGTCTGTGTCGGTTTGCCCACACGCCGATATGTAATTCTTTTTGCTCTTTGGTAGTAATACAAGGCCGTTGATAATCGCCTTGATTTTGATAACACACATTCATTTTTTTCATATTTCAATCCTCCGTATAAATGACTTTGAATTTCTTTTTCTTTGCTCTAATGACCTTCACAAGAACATCATCAACCCCGTCGGTATTGTTGCTTTGTGCCATTAGTCTGTTTCTCAGACTATTGAGTG
>SFGN01000121.1 GCA_004556565.1 Lachnospiraceae bacterium
CGGTGTAATAAGATGAAAGAGACTTTTTAGTACATATTAGAAATTCTCTTTGAGCTTATTACTTTTAGGTTCAAATACAGAGGAAAGGAGCAGAGCATGAGTAGCGAAAAAATAATCGCATTGTATGAGAGACTAAGTCGTGAGGATGAGAACTTGGGGGAGTCGTACAGTATTCAAAACCAGAAGAAGTTGCTAGAAGATTTTTGTAGAGAAAAAGGGTGGACTAGGTTCAGGCACTTCACTGATGATGGAATATCCGGTACAACCTTTGAAAGACCGTCCTTTAAGGAAATGATTAGCCTTGTGGAAGATGGAGAAGTGGAAACGATTGTGTTAAAAGATATGAGCCGATTAGGGCGAGATTATCTTGTGGTCGGTCAGCTTCGAGAGTTCTTCCGTAAAAAGGGAGTACGGCTGATTGCCATTAACGATAACCATGACAGTTCCAACGGAGATGATGATTTTCTTGTGTTCAGGGATGTTATGAATGAAATGTATGCAAAAGACATCAGCAAGAAAATCCGGTCTACCTTTAAATCAAAAGGTAAGTCGGGCAAGCATGTGGCAAGCGTTACTCCATACGGTTATCTGAAAGATGAAAATGACGGTAATCACTGGATAATTGATGAAGAAGCTGCCGAGGTGGTTCGTCTGATATTTAAATGGACTATTGATGGTCTGGGTCCTTATCAGATAGCTAATTTATTGCAGGAGAAGAAAGTGGAAATACCGGCAGTACACATGGCACGCTTCGGGCAGGGTAACAACAGGCACAAGCAGGTAAAAGACCCGTATGGGTGGGGTTCATCTACGGTGGTCGGCATTTTGAAGAAAAGGGAGTACTTAGGACATACCGTAAACTTCAAAACGCAGAAGCACTTTAAGGACAAAAAGAGCCATTATGTATCGGAAGATAACTGGGTAATCTTTGAGAATACGCAGGATGCCATTATAGACCAAGATACCTTTGATACGGTGCAGAAGCTTCGGGCGAATGTACGAAGATATCCGGACGGATGGGGCGAGCATCATGTACTTACCGGTCTTATGTATTGTGCTGATTGTGGTGCTAAAATGTATGTTCACAGAACAAGCAATGGTAAGAGAATTGCACAATATACTTGTTCGGCATATACCAAAGTTCCGTGCGGTACGCTATGCAAGACACAGCACAGAATTAACGAGTCTGTGGTGCTGGAACTGATAGGGGATATGCTGAAAGCAATCTTTGAAAGTGCCAAGTATGACAGAGCAGAGTTTTTGGAGACGATAACAACCGCACAGTCCTCACAAGAGGATGCAGAGGTAAAAAAGGTCAAGGCAAGGATTAAAGTGGCTAGAAATCGCTGTGAGGAGCTTGAGAAGCTAATCTGCCGTATCTATGAGGATAACATTCTCGGAAAGTTGCCGGATAGCAGATATGAGGTTCTTGATAAGCAGTACGCAAATGAAAAATCGGAACTGGATGCGGAAATCATGGAGCTTGAGAAGAGGATTGCAGAGTATGACGGAAACAGAAATTCAGCAAGCCGGTTCATGGCACTGATTGATAAATACGAGAAATTTGAAGAACTTACACCGGCAATGGTTAATGAATTTGTTGATAAGGTGCTGGTGCATGAGAGAGACAGAAAAGGGAGTATTCAGACCACGCAGGAGATTGAGATTTATTTCAATTTCGTAGGTCGGTATGTACCACCGGCAATGGAAGTGGAACTTACACCGGAAGAGCAGGCGGAGATAGACCGAATTAACCGGATTAAGGATAAGAGGCATCAGCAGTATCTTCGCAGAAAAGAAAGTGGCTGGCAGAGAAAATATGAGGAGCGTGTGAAGAGTGAAAAGCGTGAGAAACTGCAAGCCATGAAAGAAGAAATCCGTAAGCAGGATAGGGAGAACGGAGTGTATGCAACGGTGGGAAGCCTTGCATTAAAACCGACAGTCGGAACACCTGAATAGGATTTCGGAAAAAGCACTTGAGAGATAATCTTGAGTGCTTTTTTCATGCCCAAATTTCAAAAGGAAATGCAGGGCATACCGAAGAAGTTGAACAGTGCTACCGGCTATTTGGTGGCAGTTTTCAACTCCTTCGGAGCAGAGTACAGAGGTGCAACCTTTGTCGGAGTTGAGAGGCAGAGCCTTCATCAGGTCAAGGGCGGAAGCCTTGCCCAGTTTATTGTCGTTTCGACAATAAGTACTGGGTATTACTTGTCGAAAAAATCTCAAGTAATTGGCTTCGCCACGGAAGTTAGTTGAAAGGAAAAAGAAGAAATGAGCAAAGAGAAAATGAGAGCTTCAAGGCACAACGGAAGAAGCGGAAAGCATGGTGTTTATGACGTAAAGCACAATGACAGAAACTTTGATGTAGCCAACAGTGAGCATATTGATGCCGAGAGAACGAAGCTGAATGTTTACTGGGACTGCTATCAGGGTTACTGTTTGAACGGTGATACATCGGAAAGGAAAATGACTTTCACGGAAATTGAAAAAGCATATTATTTTGAGCATTACGGAGACCATGTGGATGCACAAAATGAAAGAAATGAGAAAGCGGGTCACGCAGAACGGAACAGAACGACAGATGATGTTCTGAAAAATAATAAGACCTGTCCGGAAGAGAGTATATTGCAACTTGGTAATATTGATTGTTCAGTGACACCCGATGTATTGGCAAAAGTGGTGGCAGAGTTCTTTGAGGAATTTGAAAAAAGATATGGTAGCCATGTTCACATTCTTGACTGGGCATTGCACTTGGATGAAGCCACTCCTCATGTTCATGTAAGACAAGTCTATGATGCCCTGAATAAATATGGGGAGCTTTGTCCACAGCAGGAAAAAGCACTGGAAGAGTTGGGGTTTGAATTACCTGACCCGACAAAAAAGAGAAGTCGATTCAATAACCGGAAGATGTGCTTTGATGCAGAGTGCAGGAAGCTGTTTTTGGATATTGGGCAGAAGAACGGTGTGGAGCTTGAATATGAACCGGAATATGGTGGAGCAAGCTATTTGGAGAAGCAGGACTATATCATAGAAAATCAGCAGAAGAGAATTGCCAAGATGCAGGCGGCTTTGGATGACATTACCTTGAAGGTCTTGGATATGGAAAATATGGTGGAGCAGATAGCGGATGATGCCTATGAAAAAGCGTGTGAGGTCGTAGCTGATACAGTGGCAGAGCATACCAGAGCAGAAGATATAGCAGAGCTTCGCAGTTATAAAAAATGGCTGACTTCGGATGAGCGGAAAACTCCAAAAGACAAGAGAGATTTTGTGGGGAAGTGCCTTGACAATTTGGAAGCACGCTTTAGAAAAATGGCACAGGCAGTTGCAAAGAAAGTGCTGGGAGCCTTACAGAGTCCACAGATAAAGGAACAGAAAAAAGAAGAAATAAAGGAAAGGGCGAGAGTGTCTGTCAGAGAGAGGCTGGCAGAACATCAGAAGCAAGTGGAAATGGAAAAGCAGAGAAAAGCGGAACTTCCAAAAGTGAAAAAGCAGAAAACGGAAGAACTTGGATAGGAGGCTGTTATGAATGTTTTTGCAGTGGTAAAGGATAATGTTACCGCAAAAGATGTGGCTATGAGATATGGCATAAAAATCAATCGGAGCGGGCTGGCTTGTTGTCCGTTTCATAGGGATAAGACACCCAGTATGAAGATTGATAAGAGGTACTACTGTTTTGGTTGTGGAGAAACCGGAGATGCTACTGATTTGGTGGCAAAATATTTTGGACTTGCACCAAAGGAGGCTGCAATGAAGATTGCCTCCGACTTTGGTCTAAACTATGATGCAACCAACCGTCCATTACCAAAACCGGCAGTACCGCAGAAATCGAAAGAGCAGATATTGGATGAGGAACAGAAGAAATGTTTTAGGGAATTATCCGACTATTATCATCTGCTAAAGGAATGGAAAATAAAATATGCACCGAAGAGCATGGATGAAGAACTGCATCCGCTCTTTGTGGAAGCCCTGCAGAATATCAGCAGAGTGGAGTATCAGCTTGACACTCTTCTTGAAAAAGATATTCCTGACAGGGCTTTTGTTATTTCAGACATAGGAAAGGGGGTAAAGAGCATTGTCGGAAGAATTGAAGAGTATCGAAGAAGTGAGAGAGATGCTGGAGTGCACACAGCAGGGAAATGTAAGGCAGACTGCCGGTAATTATCGTACAGTTTTGCTCCATGACCCACATTTAGGCGGAGCATTCCGTTTGAATATGTTTACCGATAAAATCGACATTACAAGAGATTTGGGCTGGTATCGGGAAAGTGAAAATCTGACAGATGTTGATTTGAAATTCTTGGTGCTGTACTTTGAAAAGAATTATGGTCTGGCAAATGAAAAGAGAATTGATGATGCAATCAAGGTAGTGGCAAATGAAAACCGTTATCATCCGGTGCAGGACTATCTGAATGCCCTGCAATGGGATAAGGTGGAGCGTATCAGATATGCCCTGCATTACTTTTTGGGGGCTGAAATCAGTGATTATACCTATGAAGTGTTGAAACTCTTTATGCTGGGAACAATCGCAAGAGTTTTCCGCCCTGGCATTAAGTTTGAGGTTATGCTGTGTCTTGTCGGTGGGCAGGGTGCCGGTAAATCCACTTTTTTCAGATTTCTCGCCATGAAAGATGACTGGTTCACGGATGACCTAAAGAAAATGGATGACGAGAATGTATACCGGAAATTGCAGGGGCATCTGATAGTGGAGTTCCCTGAAATGGTAGCAATCCTGAATGCGAAGAATGTAGAGGATACCAAGTCCTTTATGAGCAGGCAGAAGGATACCTACAAAACACCGTATGACAAGCATCCGAAAGACCATAAGAGGCAGTGCGTATTTGCCGGTTCGTCAAATTCTCTTGATTTCCTGCCTATGGATAGGTCGGGGAACAGAAGATTTCTTCCTATTCAGTGCAATGTGAATGAGGCAGAGGTTCACATCCTTGATGATGAGAAAGTATCAAGAGAATATATAGCACAGATGTGGGCAGAGGCAATGGAGATATACAGAAGTGGTAATTATATGCTGAAACTGCCTAAAAAGACGCAGGAAGAGCTTTGTGAGTATCAGAAGAGATTTATGCAGGAAGATACCAAAAAGGAGCTTATTCTTGATTATTTGGAGCATTGCAAGGGCAATATGGTGTGTTCCCGATTGCTTTATGCAGAGGCACTGGGGAATGACGGAAGTCCGGCACAGTGGGAAATTCGGGAGATTAACGATATTATGAATAATTGTAGTGGCTGGATAGCATTTACTAATCCGAGATATTTCCCAAGCCCATACAACAGACAGAGAGGATGGGAAAAGCCCGACAACAAAGAGAGTGAATTTCAACCATTAACCGAAGAACAGATGCAACAGTTATCGTTGCCGGAAGAGTGGATGAAGTAAAAACTGCCCGGTAGATTGTCGGTCTGTTGTCGCTTCCGTTGTCGGGTTCGTTGTCGGTTCTATATTTCTATAATCCTTATATTTCCTACATTTTTTAGGGATAGATACAGTTCTGACAACGAAAGCAACGGAATATTTGAAAAAAAGAATAAAAGCAGAAAAGTAACTATAAATGATAAGGTTTAGGAGTTTTTAGGTGTCCGTTGTCGTTGCCCGTTGTCGAGAGATAGAGGCACTTCCTTATCGGGCATTAACAAAAAAGGAGAACAAACAAATGGAGAATAAAAAAACAAACACACCGGTAGCATTAAGAAAGCAGATAGGCGGTACAACCTATGTAGTCAGGGTGCATTTCAATGAGGATGCAAAGGAAAGCATGAAGGACAAGATAAAGAGGCTGATTGCTAATGAGGTCAGGGCTTCGTAGCACACTGCATAGGTCAAAAAGCATGTAGAATAATAGTATATATCATGATATAATTGATGGTGTTCGAGGAGAACGAAAATTTGAATTTTCTATTATCTTTCTTAGTTTTATTAGGATTCTGGCTTTGCGTTTGTTTACAACGCTCTGGGTTATGCCCAACCTCGCCCCGACTTCACGCTCGG
>SFGN01000122.1 GCA_004556565.1 Lachnospiraceae bacterium
TGGAAAAAGATGTACAGGATGAAGAGATTAAGAAGGCTATAGAGAATGCCGGTTATGAGGTCGTGAAAATAGAATGACAGAAATATATTTACCATTGTAATTGTGGAAATGTGAAGCTCACCTTTGACACCTTTATGAATTGGATTATACAGATGAAAGCGGATAACAGGTAGAGAAAATATAAAAGTGAGAATTGCTCTTTAATTAGGAAAATGAAAGGAGAGAAAAATGAAGGTAAAACTGGAAGGCGTTCAGGAAACTTTATTAATACCACTTGTTGTAAGAGCCATGGAGACACAAAGCGAGAACTCTCGCATAATAGACAAAAATGCAGTAGATATTGTTAATAAGATAGATTACGATTTTTCAAAGTTCAAAAAAAGAGGGAGCTACCAGGGTGTTATTGCCAGAACTCTGATTTTGGACAGGGAAACTCAGCATTTTATTGATACATATGAGAATTGTATCTGCATCTCTGTTGGTTGTGGTCTTGATACCAGATATCAGCGAATACATCGCAAAAAAGTAACATGGTACAATCTGGATTTCCCTAATGTAATTGATTTGAGAAGAAAACTATTGTACGAAGATAAAAATGTGAAGTTTATAAAAAAATCCGCATTGGATATTTCCTGGACGGATGAGGTGGAGGAAAAGGATAGACCGACTCTTATTATCTTAGAAGGCATTCTGATGTATTTTGATGAGGTGGAGGTTATGCAGTTGTTTTCCATGCTTAGAAATCATTTCCCGGAATGCACAATCCTTGCAGAGATTATGCATCCGTTTGTTGCCGGCAAATCAAAGTACCACGATACGGTCAAAAGTACATCTGCTGTATTTAAATGGGGAATAGAGACCGGAAAACAGATGGAGAAGATGTGTGAAGGTATCCAATTTATAAAAGAATGGAATCTTTTTGATGAACTGACAGACCAAGGGTTTCTGTATAAGATTGCAGGTAAAGTGCCGTTTATAAGAAATAAGAATAATAAGATAGTGATGTTTCGGATGGCGTAACATAGGGAACCGTGCAGGAACTGTAAGAAACCAAGATATTATATCCTGTGGAAGATAGGAGGAGTAATGCAATGAAAATTCTGATATATGGCGCAGGCGTACTGGGCTGCAATTTGGCAAGGAACTTGTTCAAATGGGCGGAGGAAATCAAAAAGAACGGGTTACGGATAAAAGACAAATTTTCGCTCCGCACATCGGTCAGCCATGTTCCGGTTGTGACCGCACTCGCACCTGATGAGCGATACGATGTAATCTTTGTCATCATGCGCTACACCCAGCTCGACTCGATTTTAGATGCGCTGCGGGCTAACCATACGAAAAACATAGTCTTTGTGGGTAATAATGTGCGGGCAAAAGAACTCGCTACTTCGCTGCCGGAGAAGAATGTTCTGTTTGCCTTTGCACTTTCGGCAGGTCATCGGAAAAGTGAGCGGGTGGTTTCCATTGACCTCAGGAAAATCACCATCGGGCAGCTGCGGAGTGACCCTTCTAACGAGAAACTGATAGGGAAGATTTTTGACAATACAAAATACAAGGTTGTCTATGAACCGAATATGGAGGACTACCTGCTCTGCCACGCAGCGTTCGTAATACCGGCGACCTTTGCCTGCTACAAGACAGACGGAAATCTGAAAAAGCTCAAGGGTAATACGGCGTACCTGAACCGCCTGATTGAAGCCAACATTGAGGGCTATCGCGCCATCCGGAACGCAGGACATGAAATCCTGCCGAAATCTGATCAGAACTTTGAAAGCGAGGCGTATCGCAAGACCTGTCTGCGGTTTTTCAGTCTCATGTGTGCAACCTCGTTGGGCAAGCTCTGCGTCTCCGACCACGCGATGAACGCCGTCGACGAGATGAGTGCTCTCAACCGCGACCTGAAAGCGTTCTTTGATGAAATCGGTGCGGATTATCCCGTGTGGCGGGAGCTGGAAACTGAAGCTGGGAGGAGAACGAGATGAACGTTACAGTAATAATGATTGAATTGCTAATTATGTTTTTGGTATTTGGATTTCTGGCATTTGGACTGCTGCTAATCAATCCTTTGACATTTATCAGTGATTATCCGCCGGAAATACAGGAAGAGTATTACCGTTCACAAAACAAAGAAGCTACAAGGGAAAAACTGACTGCCCTAATGAAGATTAAAAAAGTTGTTGCACTCATCGTATTTATGTTTCTGTTTGCGTGGATGATACATATTGCAGGTGCGAAAACTTTTGTACAAGGGTTATTGTTAAGTTATGGGTATGCTTTGGCAATTTTTGCGTGGGACACCTTTTTTATTGATTGGGTACTATTTGCGAATGTGAAAAAAATCAGACTTCCGGGGACAGAGCATATGGATAAGGAATATCATCAGAAGTGGTTTCATGTAAAGGTATGTTTTCCGATGATTCCGGTATTTGCTGTAATAGGTGTGTTGAGTTCTCTTATAATGATTTGGATTTGGTGACTTATAAAAAGGATTTGATTATGCCATGGGCTATGTAATGGAAAGTAAAAGAAAACTATATTTGCTATTCGGTTTTACCGGTATGTTTTTGTGCGGCATAGGTGATATCCTGTTTTTATACTGTTTTTTCAGAGTAAAGTGATATAATGGATTAGCGAAAACTAACTGCAAAGGTAAATGAATGACATTCGCATAATTAATCATTTGTTTAGGAGAGTAAAACGGTGAATTGGAGTAGAACTATATTGGATGGCATTGCCATGGCGGCATATTTTAATCTGTTTGCGGCTGTTATTGTGATTATTAATCCGCGTATCATGATGTGCAGTTATCCGAAATCCATACAGAATGATTCACCTGTGCCCCAGACTAGACAGGAACGAAAACTCTATCATTTATGGATGTATTTTGGGATGTTGCTTCCGCTGATAATTTATGGTGCTATCAGCTTCGCAAGTTGCGGAGTCTGCGATTATTGGACACTATTCTGGATGAGCTATGTTGAGTGGCTGATTATCAGTTTTTCTAGCTTCAATTTCTTTCCTCATTGGAACCGGTGCAAGCTGTTGTGATTTTATTTAAAAAAGCGATAAGGAACATATAGATATGAAATACATGGGAATGCCCATGGGAATGTGGGCGCTGTTTGGAAAGTCTTTTGAAAAACATCTGATTGCGGAGCTTTGTTTTGACGCAGACACGGCAAAATCGATATCGGTAGAAGCAAAATTGCGGTATAAGCAAATCGTTGCCGGGCTGCCGGAATTTGAAAGAGGCGATCGGTTCAAAATGAATATTGTCAGTTGTGCCCTTCTGGCTGCCTTTGTGCTCAGCATGCCGGAGCGTCCCAATGTAGAGCGTTTGACGGAGTATTATGCCGGTGCTATGATGACATCTGCTATGAAATGGTTTTGCCGCCAAAGCGGAAAAAAGAAATTCTCCGACAAGGACATCGCTTCCATGAAGGCAACGGAACATCTGAAAGCCGCCGACAGGAATCCCTATTCTTGGAATATGGAGTTTCTCCCATATCCGGACGGTAGTGGGTATGAAGCGCGTTTTACTGCCTGCGGCATCTGTACGCTGATGAGAGAACTGGGACTGGCTGACTTAGTTCCAGCTGTGTGTCGGCTGGATTATTCCATGAGCGAGGCAGGCGGCACATCAGAATTTGTTCGGGAGTATACACTTGCCTCCGGCGGTGCGTACTGTGACTGCGGATACAAAAAGAAGTAGATTGATGAACCAGTGGAGAGAAGAAGAAAACAACAATTATGATTATGGTGGCATTTTTTCTTCTTTTGTACGTTGCGGTTGTTTTTATTCATCAATTAGTATTGGAAGAAACAACTTCTACGTATGCATATCAAACCGTATCCGGACTGATTTTTTGAGTCATCCAAGGACCCTTTAGGTAAAATGAAATTGATAGTATTGTTGCAATACACCATCCTACCGGCCATGCACACCAGATTCCAGTTGCACCGAGTGCTGTCCTTGAAAAACAGAAAGCAAGCAATACACGCAGAATCAAATCTGTAAAAGTGGCTATCATAAATTTTTTCATCATACCGGCTCCCCTCAAAATTCCATCTGCTACTAACTTTGCAGAAACCACGAAATAGAAAGGCGACAGGATTTTAAGATAGATGATGCCTGTATGCATGGCAAGTTCAGTTGGATTGTCCATAAATAGTTTTAATACGATATTCCCGCTAAAGAAGTAAAGCAAGAACAGTGGGAGGCTAAGCATCCATACTAATTTGACACCAACGCCAAAGCCCTGTTTTATTCGTTCAAGCTTCATGGCACCAAGATTTTGAGCCGTATAGTTAGATATTCCGTTTCCAAGTGTGGTAAAGGAAGTAATCACCAGATTATTTAGTTTTACGGCAGCGGAATATCCAGCCATGACAGGTGCTCCGAAACCGTTAATAATACTCTGGATCATGATGTTACCTATGGAAATAAAGCTTTGCTGCAAAGTACTTGGAATGGCAATCACTACAATCTGTTTTAAAAGCTGTAAATCAAATAGAGGAGCTTTTTCTTTTTCTTCGATTTTGGCAAGTCTCTTGAATACTACAATCATTGCCAGAATGCAGCTGATTCCCTGACAGAGAAATGTTGCCCACGCTACGCCAGCTACCCCCATGTGGAATGCCTTTACAAACCAGATATCTACTGCGATATTGGACATAGAAGATATCGCCAGAAAGTAAAATGGTGTTTTGGAATCTCCGAGTGCAGAGAAGATACCGGTAGCAATATTGTAGAAAAAGACAAATGGTAATCCCCATGCGTAAATATCCAGATACAGTTTTGAATCCGCAAATACTTCTTCCGGGGTTCGAATCAACCGAAGCAGCATGCCGGAACCTGCTATTCCGATGAGCATTAACAGTACACAAACAAAACCACTGAAAATACAGGCAGTGTAAACGGCAGTTTTCATTTCTTTATAATTTCTGGCTCCAAACAGCTTGGAAACGACAACGGAACAGCCCATGTTGCATCCAAAGGCAAAGGCAATAAAAATCAAGGTGATTTCATAACTGTTTCCAACGGCAGCTAAAGCATTTTCTCCTATAAACTTTCCAGCTACCAGACTGTCAGCTATATTATAGAGCTGCTGAAAAATAATACTTCCAAACAAAGGCATACAGAATTTCCACAGTACGGTTTGTGGTTTTCCAACGGTCAGATCTTTATTCATTCAAAGACGCCTCCTTTTCTTTTAAACAGTCGATAATCAGACTGACACATCCGTCTATGCCGAAACGGCTACTGGATAGCATCATGTCATAGCTTTCCGGTTGTCCCCACTCAGTATTGGAATAGAAATCAAAGAATTGCTTTCGCATTCTGTTAATATGCTTGATTCTGTGACGGGCTCTTTTTTCGTCAATCTGGTTCCTTTCCATGACACGTTTTGTTTTATCTTCTTCGTCTGCATATATGAATATGGAAAGACGTTTTTCTTTTGGAAGGATAGATGAGGCACAGCGCCCAATTATGACACAGGAACCCTGTTTTACAATCTGTTCGATTACATTTTGCTCGGCATTGTATGCCTGCTGACTTTCAGAATAAAAGGTATTTCCAATACCTGCTATATCAGCATAAGGATTTCCGCTCAAAAACTGGATACTGCTAATGGGAGTCTCTTCTGTCCTTTCAATAAATTCCTCGCTTAGTCCAGACTCCAATGATGCTTTTTTGATCAGAAGCTTATCGTAACAAGGAATGCCAAGCACTCTTGATAGCTTTTCCCCAATCTCTCGTCCACCGCTCCCATACTGTCTGCCAATGCAAATGATATTCTGCATATATGCCACCTCTTTCTGTATAAATTAGATTGTTTTTTCTTATCGGCAGTATTATAATTCCTTATAAGATATGTGTAAAATATTAATTTTAATATTATGATAT
>SFGN01000123.1 GCA_004556565.1 Lachnospiraceae bacterium
CTCACTGGTGCGTAAATCCCGCCCGGGCATTCTGGTTTTCTGCGCTATTTTGACATCGCTGATCGGGACTTTTTTATTGGTGACACACGGTAATCCGACGTCATTATCGATCTCTCCTGCCGCGTTATTCTGGGGCATTGCCTCGGCATTTGCTGCTGCATTCTATACCACCTATCCCTCAATGCTGATTGCCCGCTATGGCACGTTACCGGTCGTCGGCTGGAGTATGCTCATTGGCGGTCTGATCTTGCTTCCCTTTTATGCCGGACAAGGGACAAATTTTGTCGTTAACGGAAGTTTGATTCTGGCGTTTTTTTATTTGGTGGTCATTGGTACGTCCCTGACATTTAGTCTGTACCTGAAAGGAGCACAATTAATTGGCGGTCCAAAAGCCTTGCTGTTGCTGGGGATCACCTTCACATTGCCGGACTGGCTGGGAACGCTGCTGATTCTGTCATCGGTGATTTTGATTTCAATGGATTCCCGCCGCCGCGCCAGAGCGGCATAGCGCCGATATACCCCCTGAATCTGGTATTTTCAGTCAGCCTACCGACTCTCGTTGTCGTTCGGCTGTGTAACCTGAGCAATTGCGGTGCAGGTAAACCGGGGCTGTGATAAAAAATAGTATCGCAGGCAAAGATCCTTGTGGTCACCTTTGCCTGACTTCGGATTAACAATCCACCTCAGAATGGTATGGTCAGGAAACGTCCATTAAAAATATTTACGCAGATATTCTGTCAGACACAACACTGCCATTGCCTGACCGTAGGGCATGGATGTCAGCGGGATCTCGCGATAAAAATCAAGATTTGCTCCCATCCCGGTACCGAAAGATGTCTGCAAAAGCTCCCCCTCCGGAGAAATATTTTTCACGATCCCGCGAATTGCCTTCTCGGCTACCTCGGCATACAGGGGGGCAACATAATGCTTGCGTACCGCCTTCAGGATGCCATAGGCAAAACCTGCGGTAGCCGATGATTCCAGATATGAATTTGGATCGTCCAGCAACGTATGCCATAACCCGCTCTCATCCTGGCATTTTGCCAGCGCCTCTATTTGCGTATGTAATACCTGAACAAGATACCGACGTACCGAGTTGTTTTCCGGCAAATTAAGCAATTCTAAAAAGTCAGGGATCACAATCGTCAGCCAGCTGTTACCACGAGCCCATCTGGCATTGGCAAAGTTATGGCATCCATCGTAACTCCAGCCATGAAACCACAGGCCCGTTGTTCTATCCTGTAAATTTTGCACGTGTAGCAGAAACTGATAAACAGCTTCTTCAACATATTCATTACGGTTCAGCAATTTCCCTATTTTCGCCAGCGGCAGGACGGTCATCATCAACGTGTCATCCCACATTTGCTGATCGTTCTCTTCCGCCAGGGTAATATGCTGCATACCGTTATGGTTGGTACGCGGCATAGTATGCATAGCCCACTCAGCCCAACTATCAAGCCAGGGCAAATACTCCGGTCTGCCAGTGTCTTCGTAGCGATAAGCCAGGGTTAGAAATGGAGCCATAGTATTAACATTTTTGGTCGTGGCGCCTTCTGCAAAGCGATCTGAAAACCAGTTTTCAATGATATCGCACATTACAGAATCACCTGTTTGTTGATAATACTGATAAATACCGTATAAACCCACACCGTGGGTCCATTCCCAACCATCCCATCCTTTTGTATCAATCACCCGTCCATCATCTAACCGCAGAAGAAATTGCCCCGCTTCATCTTTTATATTAACCAGATTGTTAGTTATTTTTCGGATCAGTGCCTGCAACTCATTCTGCGTAATTAAACGCTCTGGTTGACGCAATAATGGACTATGTTTTACGGGCCAAACCTTCATATTATTAATCTCAGTTATAAGTCGAATTAACGCGGATGTTGAGCCATCTCGTTACGTCATTACCAGGTCTGAAGATGGTTAGATTTACGCCCAACAGATACGTTATGTATATATTTTCTGATGTATCTGAATCATTTCATTCATAACATAAATATTAATTTTCACTAAACACGAACATTTTAGTCACATAAAATTCAATATTACCTTTCCACAATAAAATACCCTGGCACGGATTACCTTATTATTATTGACACTTATCTTTGTAACATGGCAAAAAAACAAAAAACATCGTTTTATATCCCCGTAATCATTGAAGGTGTTTGATTCTCTCATGAGGGGAGCTCATACTACTCAACATGAAAATCTTCATTAGCGCCGGCACCAGGCAGTCGTAGACCACCCTATTAGCGAACATCTGAATAAAAGTTAAAATCTGAAAATGGCGGCTCAGACACAATAAAAATCCCTTTACTAATCATATAGTTATCAGCAAATTTATTTTACCACACCCATGAAATCACCGCATTTGTTGCTCGTATATAAGACATTCAAGCCCTTTTTCTCGCTGGTGCTGGTTTGGTCATGAATCACTTTTAATTGAAAGCTTACTCATGTAGCCATGTGCCTACGATTAGGTGGGTGGGGCCAAAAATGTGAAATGTGACTTCCAAACCTTCTCATTAATGCCAGGGTTCATCAAAAGTGGCAAAATAAAAAAGGTTATAATTCCACGGCTCAATTATATTCATCTCAATTACTACACTTACAAGGAATTATCATGGAACGATCTCTGTTTATACGCACAGTAATGCTAACTTTGCTTTTTACGGTTTCTTTCTTCTCCAGAGGCGAAACAACACTCCGACTGGCTTATGCCGAAAACAGTCAGCCAGTTAAAGATGCTCTGCACTTTTTCGGTCAACAAGTAGAAGAGAAAACCGGGGGTGAAATAAAAGTTGCTTACTTTCCTGATGGTCAACTCGGTGGTGAGCGCGAACTGGTTGAACTAATACAAGCCAATGCAGTAGATATCACAAAAGTTTCATCAGGGCTGATGGAAAGTTTCTCTCCTCTGTACGGTATTTTTTCCTTACCGTATCTTTTTAGTAATGCCGATGAATATTATAAAGTAATGGATAACCCAAAAATAATGGACCCAGTGTATCAGTCAACGGCAGCGCAAGGATTTATAGGTATCGGTTGGTATGATTCCGGCGCACGTAACTTTTATATGAGTAAATCACCAATCAAAAGTATTGAAGATTTACGCGGAAAAAAATCCGCGTCATGCAGAGCGACACGTCTATTCAGACACTTAAACTCCTGGGAGCATCTCCCATTGCAATGAGTCAAGCTGAAGTTTATACCTCCCTTCAGCAAGGTATTCTTGATGGAGCAGAAAATAACGAATTTGCTTTAACGATTGCCCGTCATGGTGAGGTTGCACGTTACTATACTTATGATATGCACACCCGTATTCCTGACGTTTTACTAATGAGCACTGCAACATTAGCAAAACTGACGCCTGAACAGCGTACCATTGTTAAAGATGCCATCCGCGCTTCCATCGAATTTGAAAAAGCAGCATGGGATAAAGAAATTGAAAAAACAAAACAGGCAGCAGTAAAAGACTTTAACGTCGAGTTTTTCGAGATTGATAAAAAACCTTTCCAGGATGCGGTTCAGCCTATTTATGACAATCTTAAGAACAAACCTCAGCTTTATAAACTATATCAGCAGATACAATCAGCAAAACATTAATCCAGGCCAGAAATGATAATGAATACTTTCAGAAAAGGACTTGATTTACTTCTCGGCAGCGTTTGTTGTTTAATGCTGGCTATTATGGTCGGTATTGCTTGCTGGCAAGTTATTAGCCGTTACATCCTGGATGTACCTAGTACCCTTACAGAAGAAATGCTGCGATTCTCACTGGTATGGGTATCTATGCTAGGAATGGCTTTCGTTGTTGGGAAAAAACAGCATATTAGTTTAACAATATTACTGGATAAAGCTCCCACAACATTACGCAGGTGGTGGGAGATTATTCTACAGATTATTTTTATTGCCTTTTCTGTTTGGGTATTAATTATCGGAGGCTTAAGGATATCGGTGGTTTCCGCATTACAGGTATCTCCTGCCCTAGGCATTTCAATGTCCAAGATTTATTACGCACTCCCTGTTTCTGGAGTGCTAATTATTATCTATAGTTTGTTAAATATTATTGAGTCACTAAAAGATAAAAGTTCAACAACGGATGCTACTTTACATTCTTTAGAGAAATCACATGACTGATCCTATCCTTGCTTCTTGCATATTAATTGCCGTTTTTGTTGTTTTACTCGCAATGGGCTCACCAATCGGGATATGCATCGTTATTGCCTCTTTCAGTACAATGATGCTGGTATTACCTTTCGACGTCGCAATGTTTTCTACCGCACAAAAAATGTTCTCCAGCCTGGACAGTTTTGCTTTATTGGCGGTACCGTTTTTCGTTCTTTCTGGCGTGATTATGAATAGTGGTGGTATCGCTTCACGCCTGGTAAATTTTGCCAAGCTGTTTACGGGGAAATTACCCGGTTCTCTTTCCTACACGAATATTGTTGGCAATATGATGTTTGGCGCTATTTCCGGGTCCGCGATTGCCGCTTCAACTTCTATTGGTGGCGTTATGGTACCAATGAGTGCTCGTGAAGGTTACGATCGTAGTTTTGCTGCTGCGGTAAATATTGCCTCTGCACCAACAGGCATGTTAATTCCGCCCACGACGGCTTTTATTCTTTATGCATTGGCCAGTGGTGGGACATCTATTGCTGCACTTTTCGCTGGAGGGTTAGTTGCCGGCTTACTTTGGGGCATAGGATGTATGCTGGTAACGCTGATTGTAGCGAAACGGCACAACTATCGTGTTTTTTTTACCGTACAAAAAGGGATGGTGCTGAAGGTCTCGGTTGAAGCAATTCCAAGCCTGATGTTAATTGTTATTATTGTCGGTGGCATCGTGCAGGGAATTTTTACGGCTATTGAAGCCTCGGCCATTGCTGTTGTCTATACGCTGCTACTGACTGTGGTGTTTTATCGTACACTGAAACTAAAAGATCTTCCTTCTATTTTACTCCAGACAGTTGTGATGACTGGAGTGATTATGTTCCTTCTGGCAACGTCTTCAGCGATGTCTTTCTCTATGTCGATTACAAATATTCCGACAGCGTTAAGCAACATGATTTTAGGAATTTCTGCCAATAAATTAGTTATCCTGCTGGTAATCACCGTCTTTTTGCTTATTATCGGTGCATTTATGGATATTGGCCCAGCCATTCTTATATTTACGCCAATCCTGTTGCCAATTATGATTAAACTAGGTGTTGATCCCATTCATTTTGGTATTATCATGATTTATAACCTGGCTATCGGTACGATTACTCCACCAGTAGGCAGTGGTTTATACGTCGGTGCCAGCGTCGGAAAGGTAAAGGTTGAAGAAGTAATCAAGCCGTTACTCCCCTTTTATGCCGTTATTATTGGTGTATTACTACTGATAACTTATATACCAGGAATGACGTTATTCCTGCCTCGCCTTCTCGGCGTTATGTAAAGAAGCCCGCCCTCAATAGCTCTGTAAATAAATAACAAAAAAAATCCGGTTGTTTATTATAACAACCGGAAATAGGAATTCTTAAACAATATTCAAATTAACTTTTGGAAGATATAACAAAGGGAAGTGAAATAAATATTCAAATAGGTGCTTAGAAGGTATAACCTAAACCGACACGGAAGCGAGTCTGGCGCTCATCGCTGGTGCTATTAACTGAAACGTTACCAACTTCAACAAATGGAGTCCACTGCCCAATAGCGTATGCAGTTCTGAAGTTATACTCATAATTATCTTTGCCGCCATCATATAGATTATATTTATCGGCTTTCTTATAAATACCTTCTATCGTCCAGTCAAAATTATTCCACTTATAGTCTACCCAAGCATCCATACGGTTAACAGTATCATCTTCACGGGCATCTGAAGAGCGCCGGACATATTCAAATCGATAGCGAGCGCCAACCCACCAACTTTCATTTAACGTCCATGTTGCTCGGAGGTAAGGTTTATAGTTTGAATAACCATTACCTGTTTCCAGCACAAATCCCGGCTGCCAGGCAACTTCTCCTGTTTTGAACTGATAGCTGACAGTATATTCTGATCTTACCCAGCAATAGTGGACACGCGGCTAAGTGAGTAAACTCTCAGTCAGAGGTGACTCACATGACAAAAACAGTATCAACCAGTAAAAAACCC
>SFGN01000124.1 GCA_004556565.1 Lachnospiraceae bacterium
GCCTAACAGTTGTTGGATAAATGTATGGCTGACTCCGTCTTCAAGTGCGTGGCAGGCAAAGCAATGCCTCATTGTATGCGGTGTTACCCCTTCCGGAAGTCCGAGTTTCCGTGCATGATTTTTTATGAATAGTTGAACGGTTGAACTGGTAAGTGGCTCATCCCTTACTGTGCTTGGAAACAGCCATCCCATCGGGCGGTTATAACGGTACCAGTATTCTGTAAGGATTTCCAGGTTCCTGTCACTTAATATGGTATAGCGGTCCTGTCGGTTCTTTGACAATGGAACATGTATCATCATCTGTTTCCTGCGGATATCTTCATAGCGCAGATGGCAGACTTCACTGACCCGAAGACCGGAGGAATACATCGTTGCAGTGATGGCCTTGTGCTTATAGTTATCCATAGAATCAATAAGTAGGTTTACCTGTTCCCGGGTAAGGATTATAGGGAGCTGCCTGTCGCGTTTCATTTTTGGTATTTTTTTGGAATCCCACACATATCCAAGAGTGTATTCAAAGAAGAAACGGATCGCTGCAGTATAGACATTAATTGTGGAAGCTTTTTTGTTCTCATAATCTTTCATGTAGAATATAAATTTCCGAATATCAGCGTAGGTAATGGACATGGCATCCTTATTAGTGAAATCAAGAAATCTTTTCACAAAACGATAATAGTCTTCACATGTATTTGATGTAAAATTTTTTAACTGCATATCCTGCAGTAATTTAAAAAGGTATTTTTCATTCATCGAAATGTCCTCCAATATAGTAAAAGAATTTTCCGTTAAGAAGTCCTTATCCTTATATTTGGAGGCGCATGGGCATCGTAAGAACACTTGTCTAAAATGATAATATATGTTAATCTGTTCATGGCAGTGGTGGTGTCGATCCTGTTTGATTGTTATTTTGTGGTGATTTAACAATACTACTTTTAGGACTTGGCTACCACTGCTTTTTATATTTCAAAGTAAAAACTGCACTACAGCCTTGGCAGGCCATCGCGCAGCGATTTTGTTCAAAAATCCTTATGAATAAAGGATTCTTTGGTTGATTTACTTTCCATAATCTATCACGATTTAAGTGTATTTTTATCAAATCACTTAAGGAGGAACACAAGGTGGAAAATTCAACTTTGCAGCAACTAATCAACCAGACTGAGGAAGCACTCATTCAGGCAGGTGCATCCAACTATTACCAAAACGTATTTAAAACTCTTACAAAGCAACTTTTACTCTACGCCGAAGAACACGACACAGATTCTTTCAGCATGGACTTTGGATTACAGTTTTTAGAAGATCATTATTCCATGTCATCTAAAATCAAGCAGAAAAAATGGTGTGCAACCTATTCCCGTTGTATAAATGCTTTGGCAGAATACCAACGTTCAGGAAATGTCACTCTCTATCTTGTTATGGATAAAAGAGCATACACCTTTCCGGAAGGATTCAAAAACAGCGCAGAAGCATATATTTCCCATCGGGAGAAAATCGGAATCATCAAAAAATCGAATAAGATTTCCAGTTTATATCAGGAACGTTTTTTTGCCTTTTTAAAGAAGAAAAATATTTCTTCTCTGGATACGTTGTCTCTTAAAGATGTTTTGGATTTCATGACATCTTTGAGCTGTTATGAAAAACCAACCATAAATCATACAATGCGTGCGATACGATATTATCTGAAATACTGCTATGAGAATGGTTTTATGGAAAAAGAGATGTTCTCAAAGCTTCCAAACCCTCATTACAACAGACAGAGTCGCTTGCCTTCCTCGTATTCTGCGAACGAGGTAACAAAGCTTCTTGATTCGATTGATCTTGGAAATCCTTGTGGAATCCGTGATTATGCCATCATTCTGCTCATTGCAAGACTTGGTCTGCGTAGCAGCGATGTTGCAAATCTCAGATTTTCTAACATTGACTGGGAGAAAGAAGTCATCCGACTGACCCAGGTAAAAACTGGAAATCCATTGGAACTTCCCCTTCTTGAAGATGTTGGTGAAGCAATCATCAACTATCTGAAGAACTCAAGACCAAAAACTGATTCGGATCATGTGTTTGTGAGACAGGTTCCACCTTATACGAATTTCAATCCAGGTGCAGTCGGTGCCCTTGTAAGAGTCCATCTCCAGAAATCCGAAATTCATCTTGAAGGGAAAAAGAAAGGTTCCCATACGCTTCGTCATAGCCTTGCAAGTCGTCTGTTGGAACATGAGATTCCGCTTCCTGTTATTTCGGAAATCCTGGGACATACAACTACCGAAACAACGATGGCCTATCTTCGTATCGATATCAGTGAACTTAGGAAGTGTGCATTGGAGGTGGCAATCTAACATGACAAGAATTAGAAAATCTCCAACAATGACAGGCCCTTTTGCTGAAACCGTTCATGAATTCATTCAATACAAAAGAAGTGCCGGTTTTAAATACGCAGATGAACCGAAATGCTTATCTCGATTTTGTCGTTTCAGTGAAGAACAGGGCGTCACAGAAATAGAAATATCCCGTTCTTTTGCTGAAAAATGGATAGCCCCTCGGGAAGGTGAATTTGAAAAAAGTCGCTCACACCGCATTACCTGCATAAGACAGTTTGCCATCTACTTGAATAACCTCGGATATGATGCTTATATCGTGCCGGAAGTAAAAGGATTGAATCATAATTCATTTGTACCTTATATATTTACACACGAACAGATAACTTCTGTGATCAAAGCCGTATTGTTCCAGTTATGAAGCCAACCGGTGAATTACTCAAACAGTACATTGAAGGCTCAGGCCTGTCTTCACCTGCATATGGACGCAATCCTTTATTTACTAATCGTGGCAATAAGCCATTGACAAGAGCTGGTGTAACATACATTTTGAAAAAATATGCTGCACAGGCTCAAGCAGTAGGAATAAAAGATATTTCTGAAGAGATTACACCGCATTGGCTGAGGCACAGTAAAGCAATGCATTTGCTTCAATCAGGAGTAAACCTTGTTTATATCAGAGATTTACTTGGACACTCTGATATTCCAACAACCGAAATTTATGCACGTGCAGATGAAAAAATGAAACGCAAAGCATTGATGGAAGCCTACAATAGTCCATCATCTGAAGAACTTCCTGCATGGAAAAAGGATAAAGACCTTCTTGATTGGCTGAAATCTCTGTAAGGAGTTATCCCGAATTATGCGAAGTTAAAAAGAGTCCATACCCTAAGAAATCCAACAAAGTATACGCCAGTCCTTTAAGCCGGGAGAAATCACCCCGGAAGAAGCAAATCAAGTGGGCTATGAAACGGCAATGCGTTGGACGAAAGGCAACCATGCTTTCATAGTTGCAACCCACATTGACAAAGCCCATATACACAATCACATCATTTATAATTCGACATCTATTGACTGTTCCCGGAAGTTCAACAACTTCTTCCTTTCCGGTCTGGCGATTCAAAGGCTGAGTGATCGTGTATGCGCAGAACACGGGCTTTCCATCATCACACCGAAGCCTTATAGAGAGCGTCAGAAACGAACGGTTTTCCCGAAAAAGCGAACTCAGCGTGACGAGCTTTGCGAAGCAATCGACTCGGTACTCAAAGAGAAGCCCAAGAGTTTTGAAGATTTTGTTCAGGCTCTTGCCAATAAGGGATTCGAGTTTAAGGATGGAAAACAGCTTGCGTTTCGTGGAAAGGAACAGAAGCGATTTATCCGCCTGCGTTCTCTGGGTGAAGGGTATAGTGAGGAAGAAATCTGTGCCGTTATTGCCGGAAAAAGTCTGCACAAGTCTAAGGGCGGTTCTCGTCAGGCTCCCGAACAGAAGCAGTTCCACCTTCTCATTGATATTCAGTCAAAGATGGCGGAAGGAAAATCGGTTGGCTATGAGAAGTGGGCAAAGAAATACAATCGAAAAGAAGCTGCCAGGACAGTATGCCTTTTGAAAGAAAAAGGCGTGGACAGTTATGAGGATTTGGTCGCCCTTACGGATAAGCTGACTTCTCGCTTCTCTGAACTTTCCGATTCCATTAAGGCGGCTGAGAAACGGATGGTTGAGATTGGAGCATTGCAGACGCACATCAATAATTACTCCAAGACCAGAAAGACCTACGAAGCATACCGCAAGTCCGGGTACAGCAAAAAGTTCTTTGAAGAACATCGTGACGAGCTGATGCTCCATAAGGCGGCAAAGCAAGCCTTTGATCAGTTGGATGGGCAAAAGGTTCCTTCCCGTCAGGCTCTGCATGAGGAGTTTAACCGGTTGTTGGTTGAGAAAAAACAAGCCTATGCAGAATATCGTCAGGTGAAGAAAGAGATGCAGGAATATCTGATTGCCAAGCAGACGGTTGAGCATATCTTGGGTATTGACCGTCACAAACGAGTGGAAGAGAAGAAACAACAAAAAGAAGAACAGCGCTGAAGGTAGAGAAAGAGCCACGGTCCATTCCGTTTTGGAGTGTGAGACCGTGGCCACTTTTTTGCATTTTACTTCGATATAATATGCTGATCATCACCTGTCGGAAATAATCATGTCAATTCCTTGCTGCAAGGTTTCTTCATCAATTGCACCCGTTGCTTGAGCGATTGCGTTTCCCTCCTCATCAATAAAATATGTGGTAGGCAGTGAATAAACACCGTAGGTTGCAGCGGCATCCTGATCTGTATCGTAAAATACCGGGAAAGAATAGCCCTGTTCTGCGATGAAAGCAGATGCAGTTTCCACAGTCTCTCTGGAGCCATCGGTCATATTGATGATGAGAAACTGTACTTCTTCACCAATTTCCAGATACTTTTCGTTAAAATCAGGCATTTCCATTTTACATGGACTACACCAGCTTGCCCAGAAGTTTAGGACAACGGATTTCCCGATAAAATCCGAAAGATGAACTTCATTTCCATCCAGATCGTAAACTGTAAAATCCGGTGCCAATATCTTTTCTGATTCATTCTCTTGTGTTGTTGGAGTGGAGGCTTCTGTGGATTCGGTTTCCTGCGGTGTTTGTGTAGCAAGCAGATTGGGAGCCAGTTTCTGTCCAAGCTGTTTATATAGAATTCCTGCGCCACCTAAAATGAGAACAAACACAAGAACGAGTATCATTATTATCTTCTTTTTATTCATAAACCCTCCTCAACTAAGCAGGCTGAGTAGCTGTCCCAGCGTTCCTGTTGCCATCAGGATACCCACCAATATCAGGAAACAGCCGCTGACAGTATTGATGATCCGGTAGTGTTTTTTAATCCAGTTGAAGGCTGACTTCAAATAGTCGATCAGAATAGCACTGAGAAGAAAAGGAATGCCAAGTCCCAACGAATAGCAAAGCAGCATCAGCATACCTTTGATTACATGACCCTGCTGAGAGGCCAGCATCAAGGCAGAACCGAGGAATGCGCCCACACAAGGTGTCCAGCCCAAGGAGAATATTATGCCAAAGAGCATAGCGGGGAAGAACCCCATCTCACGACTGTTTAATGTTTTACTGCCGCCTCTGAACAAATTCATTTTGAAAATGCCCAGAAAATTGAGGCCAAAAAGAATTACTATCAATCCGGAAATTAAATTCACTGCACCTTTGTATTCTCGCAGGAAGCTGCCAATGGTGCCTGCCAAAGTGCCCATTGCCACAAAGATTACAGTAAACCCACTAACAAATCCCAACGCTCCCAACAAGGTCTTTTTTGTGCTGCGTTCTCCACCACCTGCAAAATAGGAGATATAGATGGGCAGCATGGGAAGCAGGCAGGGTGATATGAAGGTGATAATGCCCTCCAGGAAAGCTACTGCGTATTGCATGAACCGCTGCACCCCTTTCCGAAAATACCGGACAACAGCCAGCCGATAAAGC
>SFGN01000125.1 GCA_004556565.1 Lachnospiraceae bacterium
GACCTGTTAGGTGCGCTGGTTATCTGGACCGTGTTGCAGAACAAACCGGCGATTGAGGTGGCGCAGGAATCACATAACGATCCCGCACCGCAACATTAACACTTAATGTAAGTTGTAATGACGAAGCCGCCTTTTCAGGCGGCTTCAGCGTTTTTATTACCGGAGACGACGCGAAAACGTCTGTCCGGCCTACAGAGCTAATTGATCGTCGGCAATGACGGGGTAAAAATGACCGACAATTTACCCATGTAATATCCCGCCTGTTTATCCATCACGCTGAATTTATCGACCGCCAGGGTTAGTGGCGTAGGCACACACATTACGGCGTAACGAATGCCCGGCAATACCACCGGACGAACTCGCTTCAGGTTGATGCTGTTCCAGACCATATTTTCATTATTGCGTACGTCGATTTGCCCACCTGTTTCCGGGTTATACATTTTTACTCTGTAATCGATACGCTCTACATCGTCAGTCGTTGTTCTTCCCTGACGATAAATGGAAAAATAACCATCTCTGCGCCCTGCCGCGGGTAGCCCTTCATCTTTAAGCATAATTTCATAACTGATGGCATTACCGTTAAAACCGTCGTACAGGCACATATCCAACGTTGTCAGATCCTGGGCATAATTACTGGCATTCACGCTGCCTGTTGGGTGCAAATCCAGTTGTACCCGTGGCGTAGCGTGGGCGAACTCCGGGAAGAATACGTCAATATGGTTGGGATCGAGGGTGTTCAGGGTAATATCCGCAAAATAGTCCTGAGCAGGACTATTAGAATGCAGTTTAACCTGCCCTTTCCAGACACCACCAATTGGCAGCTTCTTCATTTCTGCCTGTTCAAGGTAAAGTGTAAGAAACTTTTTATCAGCATAATATATGGTTGAATCACCAGTTGCCATGCATTTATACCGATTAGATTCCCGAAGGTGCGTTTTTGCAACATATCCTTCGCACCCAGGTACCTGATTCATGACATGAGCTTCTTTAAATCCTTTGAGCTTAAGTGGCCAGCGCATACCACTACGTTGCTCCGTTAAATAAATTTGTACTGTCGAGATATTTCCAGAATTCGTACAGGTTTGCTGGAGATTGGGGTACGAACATTCATACCACATATATGCATTATTCCCAGCCGACTCTTCCTCGTTCCAGAAGTAATAATCAGCCCTACCGACGGCCAAATCATAAGTAATTTCAGCCGTCACATTGGGTGTTGCCTGAACCCACGCGACCATGCCAAATAAGCATAAAACCACGGCAATCAATCGATTTATCATGGTGCAATCTCCCTTTGCGCCGTCTGGACGTTTCCACGTAATTTAGGCTGTTTTAACTGTGCCTGAACCTGAATAGACTCCGGCAGTTGCGAATAACTCACCACGCTACAATTCACATCCCCGCTATAGCGAATGCTGGCGCGTTTCTTCAAAACACTCAGCGGACATTTCAGGAACTGCTGCCCGGAAAGCAGATACAGTTCTTTTTCACTACCGTTAATCTCCAGTGTAAATCCGCCATCTTCAGCCACCAGTAGCATGGCGCTATTCAGACCCACCAGCGGGAACTTCTCTACTGATGCGGGCAATAACAAACGACCGATATAGTTGTAATTAAAGCTGGCAGACACTTCGCGATAACGTAATTTGCCCGGCAACAGCATTAACTCGCGATTTCCCGCGCCGTTAATGATGTTGGTTGTTCCTTGCTGGTTACCCTGATTACTGTCGTTAACTTCAACAAAGCCAGACTGAAATCCAGGATAGGGGAATAACACGCTGTCGCGTTGACCAAGCTGCAATGTTCTGCTGCCAGCCACCCGCGCTTCGAGTTGCAGATCCTGACTCTGTTCATCCTGTTCAGAGAAACCTTTCACATCCACCAACACCGCCCCCAGCAAATCATCTGTGCCGCTGGCCCCCACATTGATGCCATAGCGACTCACCGCCAGCGTGGAGCTGTATGTCCCGGTGAAGGCCGAGAGATGATCATGATTCTGGCGATCATAACTGTCTGAGACTGTAGCGTAGACATTTCCATATTGACCATCCCAACGCCCGTTAACCGCGCTGTTTATGGTATCGGTGTTCAAACCGCCGACGGTCACGCCAAGCTCTTTATGGCTGAATGAGTCGTTATAAAAGGTATGCGATAACTGCCATGACGTTTGATCGCCATCCTGATCGCTATAACGATAATCCGTAGAAACATTGGTTGAATGGCTGTTGTTATTGCTGTCCATCGTCGGCGTATCAGATAACGAAAATGACAGATACAAACCGTTATCATCGCTACCACTGCCGTTGTCGTTACGATGGAAAAACCCAAGGGAAGTACTCAAAATCCAGTCACGCATCACAAAAGCGCGAGAAGCGCTAAGTTGTACGGTTTCGGAAATACTTTGTGCCGTAGTCTGGCGAAGATAGTTATTTTCAAAGCTCTGCTGTTTGTCCCAGCGCAAACTATCATCAGTGTTATTTTGCGTGCGGGTATAACCCAGCATCATATTCCAGCCGACAAGATTCTGTGAAACCGTCGCGGAAATACTTTCATAACAGCTTAAGGCGTTGTAGCTCTCTCTGTTGTCGGTTGTACAAGCATCACCGTCAGAGTTGGTCCGATAAAAACCCAACGTCGGCCATCCCGGATGACTCCAGTTGGCCTGTTGCATATCGCCTTTGCCGCCGTCATCGTTACGGAACACGCTGGCGCTGATGGCCAGATTCCCCGCCTCGCCTAAATCCGCCGTCCAGTTATTACCTAACTCGAAAGCACTTACATCATCGGCATTCGCCAGCCCTGCGTAGAGCTCATATTGCGGATGTAATGGCAGGCGTACCCCTAGCTGATAAGCTGAACTTTCATCATCAGAAACCTGTGATGTGGTTTTACCTGCCTGTAAGAACCACTGGGCATTTCCGTCTGTCAGACCACCAGTTTTGGTAAACGGCACAAGCTCGGTGCGGGTGAGTTGGTTATTTTCATAGACTTTTAACGCCACGCTATAGCTGCCTGGCGGAAAGGAACTGGTATCAATAAATTGCGAACCGCTATTGAGATAAAACGATCCCAACAGTTGCTCATTACGATAAGCATCAACACGAGAATTGCGCGAAAGCAGGATCATTACCGGCGTTCCCTGCTGGCTTTGCGTCTGGTTTAAATAACTGAGTGTCGACCCGATACGCATTCCGTCTATTGCACCGAGTGGCAGGAAGTTAAAAGTAAAGTTTCCACCTTGCGCATTAAATAATGTGCGGTTGTCCATCCGCCCCGCCTGCACATAATAACGGCGTAAAAAATCATAGCGGTAATAGAGATCGCTGACATCGACATTGTTGTCGCTGACATCATCTGCATCATAACCGTTGAAATTCCAGTGTGCGCCAATATAGCTATTTTCTGTTATTCCCAGCGCACAGTTACCCTGAATTGACAACGATTGGTAATCGTCCTGTACCAGAACATTAATGTCTTGCTGATGTATAAAAGCGTTAACCGTATTTTTGTCTGGATTTAAATACAATGACTTCGAGTTAAACGCAGAACTCCATTGCGGATTAAGAAATAGCGTTACTGAACTTTCTTCATCATTGTAGATTATTTCTACTGTCTCAGTATTAAGAAAACCGCATCCTGAATCAGTACGTACAAAACCACAAGCCAGTTCACCGTGGCGAGCTAAGGGCTGCGATAGTTTTTCTTTCACTGTATGAGTGATTTTTTGATCGTCAGTGCTCAATTCAAGTTTGCTGTATAAACTTGATGAATCAAGAAAGGTTACGGTATCAAGATTAACCATCGCATAATATTTACCGAGACTTTTCCCTGCAAAATAAACCTCGATATACTCCTGCTGTCCCTGAGCAATAACCTCAAAACCAGCGGGAATTTTGGTTAATGTCGCCTTTGCCGGGCTGAAACTCGCCAGGATCAAAAGAGCCAGTAATTTTTTATCCATGGCAGTCCTGTTATCCATAATAAATACCAGAATAGTTAAAATAAAGGAGGACGACTTGCCCCCCTTATTACCTGTTAATTCAGATATCCAGATTAGATATCCTGAGACAGATAAATGCTGACTACGCCACGGTAGATACCTGTTTCCAGAACACCTTTGGTGGTCTGAGCAAACATCAGGTTTTTAGCCAGAGAACCGTTGGTTATAGCATCAGACGCAAAAATTTTAACTGCGCTAAAAGTGGTTGCTGCATCAGCTTTAATCTCTTCATCACCCCAGCTTACAGTCAGCGGAACAATTTTGCTGGCGTCCAGGCTCTGAACCAGTTGCGCCGGAGAAACTAACTGCATTTTCACATCTTTAGTGACGTCGTTAGACCAGATTTTGGTCATTAACTGATAAGACTGCAGACCCTGACCCGGCAGATATTGCATCTCTACTGCTTTCGGCAGCGCAGAGTTATCGGTCTGAGTCATATCCAGAGCAGCATCAACATTAGCAGTGACAGTAATATCTTTTTGTACTGCTAATGCAGAACCTGCAACGGAAAACATTGCGGCTACCAGAAGAGATTTTACGAATACCTTTTTCATGACTATTCCTTTGTTTATCACAACGATAATTAATGGACCGCCAGCTCAAACTCGCCATTGTCCTTGGTGATCCAGTTATTATATTTGACAACGATTTTATCGTAGCCAGATATGCTTTCTAAACTTTTTTCCTGACCAGGGAAAATGTTTTTATTTACGGTCTGAGTCTTACAACTATTATCTTTGCTATTATTTTTACAATAAGCGATTGTCAACACTTTAAGACGCTGATTTCCTGCATTGAGTAGTTTTTTTGCTGAATTAATTTCTAATTTAGTAACTGGTTGTTGAGGTGGAACACTAACAACGATGCCCCAAATTAAATTAACCGTTAACTGCATAGAGAGATCTTTTTTATCGGTAGCAACATCATCAATGCTGGGTACAGCTTCAAACTTAACACGATAGTTTTTTTCTTGTTGCTCTGGTTCCATTGCGACAAAGCGCACGGTTTTGCTACTACCGGCTGGTAAGGCGAATTTAGGTGGCATAACAACCAAATGATTAGCATCACCGGATTTAATTTCCACTTCGTTTTCTAGAGGCGTTGATGGGTTATCGATGCGGAATACTGTCGCTTTTATGTATTGAACTTCGTTACTTTTAGATATTACACGAACACTTCCTTCTCCCTGGCTATTAATGGAAACAGCCATAGGGTAGACAGTCATATTAGATTGTGCGAAAAATGATGTACACAGAAGTAAGACAGGCCCGAGCCGTAATAATCGATTAATTTTCGCCACCATTTAATCAGTTTAAATTATTTCATAAAAAGTTGGCGCATTAGAAATCATACTTTTTTACAAGTCAACGCAAAAAAGCATCTTTAGATAAATTTATTTATTCTCAAAAAAAATACAACTTACTGAAAAATATGTTTTTTCACAATTCAACATAATCAATTTTAGGAATATATTAACATTCACAATAACAATGAATAATATTATTTCAATTACGTCATTTATATTTTAACAATGGCATACGCATGCATAAAGTGGTATGATAACTTTGTCCGCATTCCACTCCTGGAGACGCATATGGAAATCACTGAACCACGCCGTTTGTATCAACAACTTGCCGCTGACCTGAAAGAGCGCATCGAACAGGGCGTCTATCTGGTGGGTGATAAACTGCCTGCCGAACGCTTTATTGCCGATGAAAAAAACGTCAGCCGCACCGTGGTT
>SFGN01000126.1 GCA_004556565.1 Lachnospiraceae bacterium
AGCACCGAAACCAATTTCACGAAAGAGAAAGTCTATCCAGAATTAGCAAAAAATGCTAATTTGAAACAGGCTCCTAATTTGCGTGGATCATACTAGACATAGCATGACAGCCGCCATTCCCGACGAACAGGCTACTGTATCCAGCGCCCCCTCCAATGAAGATATCACATCTTCCAGTTCTTTTCTTGTAGGATTGCTTTCTCTTGAATAGTCAAACCCTGACGAGCAGCCGATTCCCGGATGAGAAAAAGTTGCTGTCTGATAAATAGGCACACTGACCGATCCAAAGGAATGCTCCCCCGCCCTCGGCTGTTCTCCATGAATACATCGTGTCTCAATTTTATAACCCATAACTCTGCAATTTCCTTTCCGTCTTTTTCTCTATGCTGATGTATCGCCGGTGTTTAAACTTAAACTGTTCTTTCCTTATAAGCGTTACAATATATTATATATAATTCCTATCTGTTTAATATGTATTATATTATTTTACATCTGTATAGTCAAGATATTTCATATGTAACTTACAGAATCTGGCGCCTGCAGCTTATTCCGAATCCATAAAAGGCAAAAGAAAACCAGAGCATCCAGGTATCATGCCTGAACCTCTGGTCTCTCAGTCAGTTTACTATATTAACTGTTCAATCGAACTTTTTCATGTTTCTCAATCTGTATCACTTTACCATCCTGCACGATTACTGTAACAGACCCAAATCTTATCTGTTCAATAAATTCTTTGATTTTCTTCAAATCTTCATTTGTTACTTTTGTGCGTTCCATAATTGCTCCTTATAAGTCAGTCCTGCACACTAAATATAATACATATCCTGATTATATTCTTTGTAGTCCAAATAATTCTTTCTCAGGTCATCCAAAGTGATATTCTTTAATACCTGCTCCATCTGAACATTGATCTTGTCGATTACCAACTGCTGAATACTGACTGCAATGCCCCGGCCATGGCTGTCATCCGGCATCTCTTCTCCTTCAATCTGATAACTGCCGTCCAACGCCTCAAGTATTTCCGAAACGGTAAGTTCTTTGGGATCGACGTTCAGCCGGTATCCCCCCTGGGATCCTTTACTTCCTTTAACAATGCCCGCCCTTCGCAGACTTGCAAAAACCT
The DNA here is from genome assembly GCA_004556565.1 of Lachnospiraceae bacterium. Classification (GTDB taxonomy): domain Bacteria; phylum Bacillota; class Clostridia; order Lachnospirales; family Lachnospiraceae; genus Schaedlerella. The sequence goes on from SFGN01000126.1 coordinate 1,124, forward strand.
GTTCCAGATATTGCGGAGAAATACCGTTACGTTCTGCAATATTTCCCAGTACCATATATTCTTTCCCCGCATTTGCCGACAAATCAATCAAAGCCCTGAGACCATATCTGCATTTTTTTGAAATTTTCATAGTTACCTCTGTACTGCCTTGAACACTTCTTCAAGGTCCTGAATCTCAATCTGCCATATTGTCATATAAATTTACTCTGTAAACAGTGCGGTGGAGTAATATCTGTCGCCGGTATCCGGAAGCAGTGCCACAATAGTCTTACCCTTATTCTCTGGACGTTTTGCAAGTTCAATCGCTGCATACAATGCCGCACCGGAGGAAATCCCCACCAACACGCCTTCCTTCTTTGCAAGAACCTTGCCTGTAGCAAATGCATCATCATTTTCCACTTTAATAATCTCGTCATAAATCTTGGTGTTCAGTACGTCCGGTACAAATCCTGCGCCAATACCCTGGATCTTATGCGGGCCGCCTTTTCCTTCGGAAAGAACCGGAGAACCTGCCGGCTCTACCGCCACGATTTTAACATCCGGATTCCGGGATTTCAGATATTCGCCTACTCCGGTCAAGGTTCCGCCTGTTCCTACCCCTGCAACAAAAATATCTACCTTGCCGTCTGTATCATTCCAGATCTCAGGTCCGGTCGTGCTTCTGTGGATCGCCGGATTTGCCGGATTCACGAACTGCCCCGGAATGAAGCTTCCCGGAATTTCCTTTGCCAGCTCTTCCGCTTTGGCAATGGCGCCTTTCATTCCTTTTGCACCTTCTGTAAGCACCAGCTCGGCGCCGTAAGCTTTTAAGATATTTCTTCTCTCAACGCTCATCGTTTCCGGCATAGTGAGAATGATGCGGTATCCTTTTGCCGCTGCGATTGATGCAAGACCGATTCCTGTATTTCCGGATGTGGGCTCGATGATCACAGAACCTTCTTTTAAAATTCCCTTTTCTTCTGCATCTTCGATCATCGCCTTAGCAATTCTGTCCTTCACGCTTCCTGCCGGATTAAAATACTCCAGCTTCACCAGTACGGCGGCTTCCAGACCGTATTCCTTCTCTACGTTTGTCACCTCCACCAACGGAGTATTTCCGATTAGTCCGAGTGTTCCTTTATAAATAGCAGACATTATGTTTCCCCTTTCTACTCGTTTAATTCATACTTATTTGGTATGTTTTATATGTTATGCTTGAATTATATTCCCACTTTTCCTATCTGTCAACTAGTTTTTAAGAGAAATTTAAAAAACTTCCGGATTTTCACCCGGAAGTCTTTTCTTTACATTTCATTTATTCGATTTCATTTTTAACCAAATCCGCCAGAGTAATGCCATCAACATATTCATCAATAACTTTCGCCATTCCTTCCCAAAAAGAAAGGGACGTACAATAATCCTTTCTCGGACAGCGGTTTGGCGTATCTTCGATGCACGGAATCGGTGCCAGACTTCCCTCCGTTGTGCGGAGAATTTCCCCTGCCGTATACTCCTCCGGCTTACGTGCAAGCATGTAGCCGCCATTGTTGCCTCTGTAACTTTTCACATAACCGGCCTTTGTAAGCAGCGGCATAATCTGCTCCATATATTTCAAAGTAATCGACTGCCTCTCGGCTATATCTTTCAGGCGGATATATCCGCCATTATCATTGATTGCCAGATCTGCCATAATCCTAAGGGCATACCGGCCTTTTGTAGAAATCTTCATCTTCTTGCAGAAACCTTCACCTTTCACAACTTTTATAAATCAATTGCTTTTGTTATACCTTAGTCACTAAGTTCGTGGAACACCCGCCAAATGTCCAGGTATGTATTCTCACCAGGCTCGTACGAACCTCGCCGAGTGCCCCTATTATACCACAGTTCTTGTGCAGCCGTACAACATTTTACAGTATTTCTTTTGTTTTTTAGCAAAACCAAAGTTTTGGTTCATATTCCCGTTTTTTCTATTTTCCGTTCGCGGCATCTCCCTTTCCCCGCAGTTCCCAGTAAAATATATATTGCTGCAGAACTCCTTCATATCCTTTATAGCGTCTTTTCGGAAATCCTCTTTTGTAATGTTCCTCCAATGCCTGCCTGATATGCGTGTCTATCGGAAATGCCTGCAAATGGTGCAGTCCAAACAGGCAGATGCAGTCTGCCACTTTCACACCCACGCCAAATAATTGAAGCAGTGCTTCTTTTGCCTTTTTATAAGGCATCTTTTCAATCGCCGCCAGGTCCACCTCACCCGATACAATACTCCTTGCCGTCCTCACCACATATTTACTCCGGTAGCCAAGATTGCACTCTTTTAACTCATCATCAGGAAGCACTGCCAATGCCTCCGGTGTCGGGAATGTATAATAAATCTCTCCGCGGTAATTCGTTTTCTGTTCACCGTATTTCTCACAGATATTCTGAATGCACCTGCGGATACGGACGATGTTATTCTGCTGGGAAATCAAAAATGACACTATCATTTCCCACAGGTTCTGCCTGAGAATCCGTATCCCTGAGCCAAATGCCGCCGCATTTGCCAGATATATGTCGTTAGGATCAATTGTTTCTATATAAGATATATAATCCACATCTAAATCAAAATATATTTTCCAAAACTCTTCAAACTCCGCCTCGTCACAGGAGAAAATACATTCCGTCCCGTGCTGCTCTACTTCCAGATACCGCCCGGAAGCAATGACGCTGTAAGTGCTCTCGTCAATCGGTGTCATGCGGAAGCATTCCCCTGAATCGCAGATTTGCGCCATGCTGAAATTTTCTATCGTTCGCTTAACCATAATGTCCTCTTTCATAAAATATCATTTGCTGTCACCGATATATTCTAAAAGAGATTGCGCTTCCGCGCAATCTCCTGCTGATAATTTCACTTTAATAAAAATGTGATGTACTGCTTTCATGCTCTCAATCCTGCCCCGTACCCTTCCGTTTACTTCTATGTCAAAAACAGGAAGCAAAGTCAGAAGCCGTTCTTTAATCAATCCCACCTCATGCCTTGCATGGTCATATACATGCAGCCTGTGCCCAAGCGACAGGAACTCTGCTTTGACAAAATATTTTGCATTTCCACTTTACTGTTTTTATCGCTTCGGCAGTCTGGGTGCAAACAGTAGGGTTATTTGTTCAGCAAAACCGGAAATTCCACATTCTTCACTGCAATCTCAACCAGGTTCACACAACTGTTGCCCATCCGGTCAATGTCATGGAGCAGGTTAGTAAAGGCTGCTGTCATCGTTGCCTTGCATTTCTTTTTGCCCACACGTTCTATGTGGGCCTTTCTCATATTATCATCAAGCTGCATGATTTCTTCTTTCTTTTTCTGAATATCATCTATCTCGATCTCATCCCCGTTTATGATCGCCCTCATCGCCTCTGTATACATATCCAGAACCAAACCTATGGACGCCTGGATATCCTTCAGAGCTTCTCTGGAATACCGCTCTTTCTTTGTATTCTGTTCTGCAATATTTTCTGAGACAGCACGGCAGAGTCCGCCGATCCGGTCTATGTCGCACAGCACATACATAAGCCCTGTACTCTGGGTTGCCTGTTCCTCTGTCAGAACACCTTCTGCAAATATTGCGGCGAGGTACTCATTAATGCTTTGATTCAGAGCGGCCTCAATATCAGACTTTTCTGTAATTTCCCTCTCAGATACCACTCCTTCTTTATAATTGGTGTTTTTCACCTCTGCAAGCATCTCCGCCACTAATTCGCTGCAGCGGATCACTTCCTTTGCAACAAGGTGAAGTGCCGCAGCCGGCTGTCCGATCAGTTTGTCATCCAGATATTTTGGTACCGATGGACGAAGCTGCATTTTCTCCTGACGATCTGAAACAGTTTTCATAACAATTTTTACCATAACCGGTATCAGCGGAATCCAGACGAGCGTCATCACAAGGTTGAAGCCGGTATGTGCATTTGCAATCTGTCTGGAAATCACATCTACCTCATTTCCTTTTGGTGATATGTACTGTATCAGAGACGCATACGGTTTTACAAACCAGATAAATAAAAACGCGCCTGAAAGATTGAACATGCAGTGGGCAACCGCTGTCCGCTTTGCATCCTTGCTCTGACCTACAGATGCCAGAAGTGCCGTAATCGTTGTACCGATATTATCACCCAGGAGAATCGGGATGGCACCCACAAGTCCGATAATGCTTGTCACACCGTCCGGGCCCGCCTGGGATGCAAAATTCTGAAGAACCGCGATCGTCGCGCTGCTGCTTTGTACCACCAGCGTCATCAGCGTACCTACTAAAACGCCCAGCACCGGGACATGTGCTACCTGTCCTATCAAATTGGTGAAAAACGGGCTGGATGCCAGCGGCTTCATCACGCTTCCCATAGTCTCAATCCCCAGGAATAACAGGCCAAAAGCAAAAATGGTCTGTCCGATATTTTTTATTTTCTCTGATTTGCAAATAAAATGAATCAGAAAACCAATAAAGATAAATACATAGATATAATCACTGATTTTAAAGAGGCTTCTGGCATGATAGTGGGTAGCATACCAGCCCTCTGATATAAATTTTATATTGAAAAACCATCTGTGTTCCTTTATTGTATTAGCGACCAAA
>SFGN01000127.1 GCA_004556565.1 Lachnospiraceae bacterium
GCAGAGGTGGAAGTGCGGTAACGCATGGAGCTGACTGTCACTAATAGGTCGAGGGCATAACCAAAGCAGGTGATAGGTAAAGATGGATGGATTGGAAGGCTAAAGTTCTTTATATGCAGTTTTCAAGGTACATACCTTCTATACGGCCCAGTGGCTCAGTTGGTTAGAGCGCCGCCCTGTCACGGCGGAGGTCGAGAGTTCGAGTCTCTTCTGGGTCGTTACATCGTAAGATGTATAATAAAATGTGGGGTCTTAGCTCAGCTGGGAGAGCATCTGCCTTACAAGCAGAGGGTCATAGGTTCGAGCCCTATAGGCCCCACTCAAAGAAATATGGATGGATTCCCGAGTGGCCAAAGGGGGCAGACTGTAAATCTGTTGCAAGTTGCTTCGGTGGTTCGAATCCACCTCCATCCATTAAGCCTTATGGCTTGTGCCGATTGCTTAATATAAGCATCAGGTCTCGCCGATGTGGCTCAATTGGCAGAGCAGCTGATTTGTAATCAGCAGGTTATCGGTTCGAGTCCGATCATCGGCTTTAAATTAATATCGCGGGGTGGAGCAGTCTGGAAGCTCGTCGGGCTCATAACCCGAAGGTCGTAGGTTCAAATCCTGCCCCCGCAACTCAAGACGAAAGTCTTTTATGCCCAGATAGCTCAGTTGGTAGAGCAGAGGACTGAAAATCCTCGTGTCACTGGTTCGATTCCGGTTCTGGGCATTTTTTAATTCCTGAATTTCTTTGAACACCATGGAAATTCAGGATTTTTTTATTATATAAAATTTCTGAATTAAAAAAATATTAATTCTACGATTCTAAGTAGGAATACAGACAAAATTCTGTGACAGCATATCAAAAGATATAAATAAATTCCCTTTTCTCCGGCAATAATACAATCAGATAGTTTTAACCTTAGAACAATCACATCAGCTATGAAAATTAATTTCTTTAATATTTGTATATTCCCAGGAAAAGGAAGGAACAAAAAATGATTGAACGAGTAGAAAAGTTAAAAGGTCAATTGATTGTATCATGCCAGGCATTGCCTAATGAACCCTTACATTCTTCGTTTATCATGGGAAGAATGGCTTTGGCTGCCAAGATAGGCGGTGCGTGCGGTATACGCGCAAATACAAAGGAAGATATTAAAGAGGTTCAGTCTCAGACGGATCTGCCAATTATAGGGATTGTAAAACGAGATTACAAGGACAGCAAGATTTATATTACACCAACAATGAGAGAAGTAGATGAGTTGATAGAGGTTAATCCGGAAATCATTGCTATGGATGCAACATTTTCTGAGAGGCCGGGTCATAAGACACTTGATGATTTTTTCTACGAAGTTAAGACTAAATATCCGTATCAGCTATGGATGGCAGATTGTTCTACTGTAGATGAAGCACTTCATGCCGATGAACTGGGATTTGACTTTATAGGGACAACAATGGTTGGTTACACAGAACAAAGCAGAGGTGACAGGATCGAGGAGAATGACTTTGATATTTTAAGAAAAATTATTGCCAAAGCAAAGCACAGAGTTATTGCTGAGGGAAATATCAATACGCCGGAAAAAGCGAGACGTGTAATTGAATTGGGAGCATTTAGCGTAGTAGTAGGATCTATAATTACCAGACCACAGTTAATTACAAAATCATTTGTGGAAGTATTGAATGGATTTAAGTATTAATGAAATTCAAGGATAAAGTTTTATTTACGAATGACGAAACAGGATGATTATTTTACATTATACAAAAAAATTTAAAATAAAAAGAAGAGGAGAAAAGACATGGAAAAACATGACAAGTACAAAGGTGTCATTCCTGCTTTTTATGCGTGTTATGATGCAGAAGGAGAGATCAGCCCAAAAGGAGTACAGGCATTAACTAGATACTTTGTGAAGAAAGGAGTAAAAGGTGTATATGTAAATGGTTCTTCCGGAGAGTGTATTTATCAGAGCATGGAGGAAAGAAAAATTGTTTTGGAAAATGTAATGAAATCAACAGAAGGAAAACTCACTGTGATTGCACATGTTGCCTGCAATAATACTAAAGACAGTATGGAGCTTGCAGAACACGCAGAAAGTCTTGGTGTTGATGCAATTGCAGCAATTCCACCAATTTATTTTCATCTGCCGGAATATGCAATCGCACAATACTGGAATGATATCAGTTCAGCTGCACCAAATACAGATTTTGTAATTTACAATATTCCGCAGCTTGCAGGTGTTGCACTGACACAGAGCCTGTTTGATGAAATGAGAAAGAATCCAAAAGTCATTGGTGTTAAGAATTCTTCTATGCCGGTTCTGGATATTCAGATGTTCAAACAGGCTGCTGGAGAGGATTATATAATCTTCAATGGTCCGGATGAGCAGTTTATGAGCGGACGTGTTATTGGTGCGGAAGGTGGAATCGGTGGAACGTATGGTGTTATGCCGGAGTTATTTCTAAAGCTTGACGAACTTATAAAAGCCGAAGAAATGAATGATGCAAGAAAACTTCAATATGCAATCAATGCAATTATTTATAAAATGTGTTCCGCGCATGGAAATATGTACGGTGTTATTAAAGCAATCCTTAAAATTAATGAAAATCTGGAGCTGGGAGGAGTGCGGAAACCTCTGACATCTCTGATCGACAGTGATATGTCAATTGTAGAAGAAGCAGCTCAGATGATTTGTGATGCGAAAGAAAAATTATTTAATTATTCACTAAGATAAGCTTTTTATGGGAGGAAAACATGCAGGGCTTTACAATTGTTGATTTAATTATCTTAATCGTATATCTGGCAGCAGTATTGTTTGCCGGTCTTCACTTCGCAAAAAACGAAATGACAGGAAAAGAATATTTTAAAGGTGACGGAACAATTCCGTGGTGGGTAACTTCCGTATCTATTTTTGCAACCCTGTTAAGTCCGATTTCATTTCTGTCACTTGCGGGTAATTCATATGCGGGAACATGGATCATGTGGTTTGCACAGATTGGCATGCTTCTTGCCATTCCGGTTACCATCAGATTTTTTCTTCCAATCTACAGTAAGCTGGATATTGACACTGCTTATCACTATCTGGAACTGAGATTCGGAAGTAAAGGATTACGTGTCCTCGGAGCAGTGATGTTCATCATTTATCAAATAGGACGTATGTCCATTATTATGTATCTGCCATGTATGATACTTGGAAGCCTGACTGGAATTAATGTCAACTTACTGATTATTATAATGGGGGTAATCGCAATAATTTATTCTTATACAGGAGGATTAAAATCCGTACTGTGGACAGACTTTATTCAAGGATCGGTGTTACTGGTCGGTGTTACATTTTCATTGTTTTTCTTACTTGCACATCTTGATGGAGGAATTGGTGCGATCTTCAATGCGTTTGCAACGGAACATAAGTTCCTTGCGGTTGATCAGCCGGTCTTCAATCCTAATATTTTAAAAGACAGTGTATTTATTATGATTGTAGGTGCAGGGTTTAATACTATGGGCTCATACGTATCCAGCCAGGATATAGTACAACGTTTTACAACGACGACAGATGGCAAGAAATTGAAGAAGATGATGCTGACTAATGGTGCATTATCTATTTTTATCGCAACTGTATTTTATTTAATCGGCACTGGATTATATGTATTCTATCAACAGAATGTACTTCCGCCGGCAGCGGCACAGGATCAGATTTTTGCATCCTACATTGCATTTGAACTGCCGATGGGGATTACCGGACTTCTTTTGGCAGCAATCTACGCGGCAGCTCAATCTACTCTTTCTACAGGTCTGAACTCCGTTGCATCCAGCTGGACACTGGATATTCAGGCACGTCTGTCGAAAGAAAATTTGAGTTTTGAAAAGCAGACAAAGATTGGTCAGTATGTATCTTTGATTGTTGGTTTTTTTTCAATTGCAGTTGCTATTGTATTGGCAAATAGCGGCGTCAAATCTGCATATGAATGGTTCAATGGGTTCATGGGACTGGTACTTGGCATCCTCATAGGTTCTTTTATATTGGGCGCATTTACAAAGACTGCAAATACATTTGGCACTGCACTTGCTTTTATAACAGCATCTGCAGTAATGGTTTACATTAAATACTTTGTACCGTCTACAAGTGTTACAATCTGGTCTTATTCAATTATTTCAATTGCAGTATCACTGGCAGTTGGAGTCCCTTCAAGCTATATCTGGAGGAAAATAAAAGGTGACACATCTGTGCCGGCTCCGAATACAACCATCTATAAAAACTAAACTGTTATGTAAGGGGAGAAAATGAAATGATATTCGGCAGTATTAAACATCTTGAAGAGTATCTGTTTTTGGAGGAACGGATAAAAGAATGTTTTGAATATGCAAAAAGTAATGAACTGGTTTCTTATGAAATAGGACGCTATGAGATTGACGGAGAAAGATTCTTTGTAAATATAGTTGAATATACGACATCCAAGTGACGGACACCGTACGGCAGTAGCGGCAGCCGGACCGGAGAAAATTAAAAAAGCGATTTTTAAAGTGCATATATAGTTACAGTAATACTAAAAATAAAAGGCAAACCAGAATAAATATTCCGGGTTGCCTTTCTCTATAACGTAGAACAGTCAGAGAGCAAAATTCAAAAGCGTTATTAAATATATGGAAAAGCAGGGGTATATCAATGAAAGAATATGTAAGCATAGACATAGGCGGAACGGCAATAAAGTATGGGGTGATCCGAGATGATGGAGAGATTTTATGCCGCTGTGAGAAGAAGACGGAAGCCTGCAAAGGCGGTCCGTCAATACTTGAAAAAACAGTGGATATTGCCGGAAAACTGATCCGGACATATGATATCTGCGGAATCTGTATTTCGACAGCGGGAATGGTAGATACTGAAAAAGGAGAAATCTTTTATTCAGCTCCACTGATTCCTGATTATGCAGGAACAAAATTTAAGGAAACGATGGAAAAAACGTTCGGGATTCCATGTGAAGTAGAAAATGATGTAAATTGTGCCGGGCTTGCAGAATATATGTCAGGAGCATCTATGGGAAGCAGTGTTGCGTTGATGCTGACTGTAGGAACGGGAATTGGCGGATGTATTATTATAAATGGAAAAGTATACCACGGATTCAGCAACAGCGCATGTGAAGTCGGGTATATGCATATGGACGGAAGTGATTTTCAAACGCTGGGAGCTGCGAGCATTTTGAGTAAAAAAGTGGCAGGATGGAATCAGGAAACGGAAGAAATATGGAACGGCTATCACATTTTTGAAGAAGCTAAAAAAGGTGATGAATTGTGCAATAGAGCGATTGATGAAATGACTGATATTCTCGGAAAAGGAATTGCAAATATTTGCTATGTGATTAATCCGGAAATTGTTGTGCTTGGCGGCGGAATTATGGCACAGGAGGCATTCTTAAGAGACAGGATCGAGGAAGCTTTGGAAAAATATCTGATTTCAGATATTGCGAAGAATACCAGAATCGAATTTGCTAAACATAAGAATGATGCAGGTATGCTTGGGGCATTTTATCATTTTAAAGGATGCCATCAGAAAAGATAAGAAATAAGAAAACATTGGATAGTATGTCATAAGATTCTTACAAAAAAGCACTAGTATGATCCACCCTAAATACCGTACTGTTTCGCTGAGAATGCTTTTTCGAGAGTGCAGTTGTAAAAACGCAGGCGTAGCGGGCTACGCTGAGGCTT
>SFGN01000128.1 GCA_004556565.1 Lachnospiraceae bacterium
TTAATCATCACCGAGTAGGATTCCCAAAATAAAACAGCCCCGAATTGACGGGGCTAATGTTTCACTTATTTTAGGACATTTTCAAAAATGCTTGACAGTGTTTTTTAGTACAGTTCCTCCAGCATCCTGCGTTCTTTTTCTGTCAGTTCGCATTTTTCCAGCAAGTCCGGCCTGCGTTCCTTTGTCCTGATAATGGATTGCTGCCGCCGCCATTTTTCAATATTGGCATGATGGCCCGAAAGCAGTACTTCCGGCACTTTCTTTCCATGCCATTCCTCCGGGCGCGAATACTGCGGATATTCCAGCAGATTATCCTGAAATGACTCAAACTCGGCCGATACATCATTATGGAGCACTCCCGGAACAAGGCGGGAAATTGTATCCACCATTACCATGGCAGGAAGCTCACCGCCGGTCAGCACATAATCCCCGATGGAAACGTAATCTGTCACGATTTCTTCCAGTACCCTCTCGTCAATCCCTTCATAATGGCCGCAGAGCAGAATCAAGTCTTCCTCCCGGGCAAGATCCTGTGCCATTTTCTGGGAAAATGTATCTCCCTGGGGTGATAAATAAACAACCCTGAGCGGTTTGTCATTTTCATGATGCTCCAATATTTCCTCCGCTGTTTCCTCCGCCGCTTCTCCTGTCACTACATCCTTCTCTTTTTCTTTAGTTTTCTCTTTTTCTTCGGCTTTCTCTTTTTCTTCAGCCTTCCTGTTCAAGATTCCTTCCTCCACGGCTTTATATGCCAGAAAGACCGGCTCTGCCTGCATCAGCATCCCGGCCCCGCCGCCGTAAGGGTAATCATCCACACTCTGATGTTTGTTAAATGCATAATCCCGGATGTTGACTGCCTCAATAGTCAGCAGCCCTTTTGCCACTGCTCTGCCGATAATACTGGTATTGAGCCCGTTCATCACCATCTCCGGGAACAGTGTCAGTATGTGAAAATTCATTTTACACCAGTCCTTCCAGCAAATGCACCTTCATCTGCATATTTTCTATATCCACGTTAAGTATACAAGAGTGGATCGCAGGGACCAGCACCTCGCCAAGATTTTCAAAATCAATCACATAGACTTCATTTGCACCTGTCTCGAGAACATCTTTTAAAACGCCCCTTTCCCCTGTATCCGTCTCAACCTGCATCCCGATCAGATCCGCAATATAATATTCATCTTCTTCCAGTTCCACGGCATCCTCCCGCGTAACAAGCAGGCTTTTTCCTTTATATTTTTCAATGTCATTTATATTATCGATTCCTTTAAATTTCAGGATGACAAACTGTTTAAAAAATTTCACACCCTGAATTTTCAACAGAATCTGTTCTTTTCCACTGTCCAGTATTACATCTTTCAATTCTAGAAAACGTTCCGGGTCATCCGTTGTCGGGAATACTTTGACTTCTCCCCTGACGCCATGTGTCGAAGAAATAACCCCTACCTGTAATAATTGTTCCATCCGTCCCTCTTCCTTCCTCCTATTTAAGACTCTCCTGCAAGCCTCTTCACAAAATCCGATGCCGTACAACAAGTACGGACCGCATTCTTTATGATACAGAAAACCTGCTTCCTGCAGATTTCCCACATACTAAGGTATATAAAAAGGGGCAGTCTCCTGTGCAGAAGTCTGTCCCTCATCTGTTACTGAATGATGTCAACAACCACTCTTCTTTCTTCCTTTGCAGCTGCTGCCTTGACAACAGAACGGATTGCCTTTGCAATACGTCCCTGTTTGCCTATAACTTTGCCCATGTCACTCTCTGCGACACGTACTTCCAGAACCAAAGTCCTTCCGTCCTCTCTCTCCGTAACGGTCACTTCGTCCGGATTATCCACCAGCGCTCTGGCAATAACTTCCACTAATTCTTTCATTCAAGCGCCCTCCGCGAAACAGCCTATTTCTCAATACCTGCTGCCTTAAAAATCTTTCCTACAACTTCTGTAGGCTGAGCACCGTTGTTCAGCCACTTCTTAGCAGCCTCTTCGTCAACCTTGATTGCGCTCGGTTCACAATTCGGATCATATGTTCCGATTTCCTCGATGAACTTTCCGTCTCTTGGGGATCTTGAATCAGCTACTACGATTCTATAAAAAGGAGCTTTTTTCTGTCCCATTCTTCTTAATCTGATTTTTACTGCCATTGCAATACACCTCTTCTTTCTTGTTTTTCTTGTATTTGTTCTTTATAAAATATATGTGTCAAAAAGGAAATCTCATTTTTCCTCTCTTACCACCGCCGCCCAAAAGCCCCGGAATCTTCTTCATCATCTTCCTGGACTCATTAAACTGCTTCACAAGCCTGTTCACTTCTGCGATATCAACTCCCGCACCCTTTGCAATGCGATGCTTTCTGGACGGGTTCAGCAGATCCGGGTTGCTCCGTTCTTCCGGAGTCATGGAGTAAATCATAGCCTCCATTCTTGCAATTCTTTTCTCATTCTCTTCGGTATCAAGATTCGGCATTTTTTTGCCGCCCATAGCCCCCAGGCCCGGCATCATGCTCATAATACCGGAAAGCCCGCCCATCTTCTTCATCTGGTTCATGCTTTCCAGATAATCATTAAAATCAAACTGGGCTTTTTTAATCTTATCTGTCATCTGGCGGGCTTTGTCTTCATCGATCTCTGCCTCTGCCTTCTCAATCAAAGTCAGGACATCTCCCATTCCCAGGATACGGGATGCCATCCTGTCCGGATAAAACTGCTCCAGGTCAGAAAGCTTTTCTCCCATACCGACATAAAGAATCGGCCTGCCTGTCACAGCCTTGATTGATAAAGCGGCACCGCCTCTTGTATCACCGTCAAGCTTTGTAACAATAACACCGTCTATTCCAATCTGCATATCAAAGCTAGCAGCAACATTTACCGCATCCTGTCCGGTCATGGCATCAACCACAAGTATGGTCTGGTGAACTGTGACCGCTGCTTTAATATCCTGCAGCTCTTTCATCATATCTTCATCCACATGAAGACGCCCTGCCGTATCCAGAATCACGATATTATTACCGTTCTTCGCCGCATGAGATATAGCTGCTTTTGCGATATCCGCAGGTTTGTTCTTGTCTCCCATGGAAAACACTTCCACGCCCTGTTTCTCACCGTTGATCTGAAGCTGCTTAATCGCTGCCGGGCGGTAAACGTCACAGGCTACCAGAAGCGGCTTCTTTCCTTTTAACTTAAACTTTCCCGCAAGCTTCGCCGTGGTCGTCGTCTTACCTGCTCCCTGAAGTCCGACCATCATAATGACTGTCATTGCACTTCCCGGCTGCAGCTTAATCTCCGTTGTCTCAGAGCCCATCAGGTTTATCAGCTCTTCATGAACAATTTTGATTACCATCTGTCCGGGATTCAGACCGTTCATAACATCCTGCCCGATCGCCCGCTCCTCAACATCCCGGATGAAGCTCTTCACAATCTTAAAGTTAACATCAGCTTCAAGAAGCGCCATCTTGACTTCCTTCAGCGCTGCTTTTACATCATCTTCCGTCAGTCTTCCTTTACTGCGAAGGTTTCTAAATACATTTTGAAGTTTCTCTGTTAAGCTGTCAAATGCCATTCTACAACTCCTCTATAATCTTATCCGAAATTTCCCGAACCTGCCGGATCAGTTCTTCCGGATCCTTCTCTGTCTTTCCATAATTATCCAGGAGCAGTTCTATCGCTTCCACCTTCTTTTTAATAGAAAGGAACTTCTCTACCAGATGCAGCTTCCTTTCGTATTCTTCCAGTGTTATGCGGCTTCGCTTCACAAGATCATGCACACCCTGTCTGCTCAACCCTGTCTCCCGGGCAATTTCGCTCAAAGACAGATCCTCAAATACCGACTGCTCATAGACATCCTTCTGATGCTCTGTAAGCAGTTCCCCATAAAAATCATACAACAAGGACTGTTCTAATATTTCATCCATCGTTATCACCTTAGCTATATTAACCGAAAACGAAGCAGGTGTCAAGTACTTTTCTTGACACCTGCTTTGTTTTTTATAACCGGGCAGTATTCCCCTAACATTTCATCAGCCTTTCCATATTCAGCATCCCCCATCCCTGATCGTCCCTTTCACTTTTTGTACAGCTTTCCCGAAGCTTCAGCTTCACCTCTACATTTGTCATATCCGGATATTTGGACAGCAGGCAGGCAATCGCGCCGGATACGACCGGAGTTGCCATGGAAGTGCCTGTTTTTACAGCATACGGACCTCCCCTGCCAAACATCCGCCCATAATTCATATTTCCGCTATTCCTACCTGCACTATTCATATTGTCCTTATTTCTTCCCCCGTAGTTTTTCCAGCCTGCTGAACCTGCCGACGTCAGCTCCTTCCGGATGCTTTGTAAACTAAAATTTCCACCGCAGCTTGTAATGGAAGTGCCCGGTGCTACCAGATCAGGTTTTACGATGCAGTTGCCGGTCGGACCGCGCCCGGAATAATCCCACTCTCTTCTTCCGCCTGCTTCCACCGGACAGCCCACATCCGCCGCCCCCACTGTGATGACCTTCCTGCTGACTCCCGGCACTGCGACCGTCCCTTCCGCCGGGCCATAATTTCCTGCGGATACAACAACCACAAGTCCTGCATCCCACAAATTCTCAACTGCACGGAGAAGCCGCCGCTCTTCAGCCTTTTCAAGCCCCGGCTGCGTACCCACGGAAATATTTACTATGCGGATTCTTTCTTCTTTATATAATGAAAGCACCCACTGTATTCCTCTTATAACATTGTCCACCGTTCCATTTCCTTCCCGATCAAGCACCTTTACTGAATATAATCTGGCAAGCGGTGCCATTCCCGCATACATACCGTTAGACATTTTCCCGCTTCCCGCCAGAATGCCTGCCACATGCGTGCCATGTCCGCTGTCGTCATATATTTCCTTCCGATTATTTACACAGTCGAGAAATCCCGCAATACGTCTGTCAAAATCCGGATGCTGCCAGATTCCCGTATCCAGTACTGCTGCCCCGATTCCCTGTCCGAGGAAAGGCATTCCCTTACCAATGCCCTTTCCATATCCAATCATCTCTTTAACCCGCCTCATATTGCTTCCCTCCATAAGCATCATCTATACAGAAAATCTGCCGCCGGAATTTTTATGCGCGTACAGACATCAAAATCCGGATATCAGTAATTTCTTTCTATATAATAAAGTATTCCCGTCCGTCCTGTTTGCCATATCAGACCGGAATTAACTTTTTCTATATTGTCGGCAGCGTACAACAAATCAATATTCCGGTGCTCCTTATTTTTGCTTATTTCTTTTAATTTTCTTTTTCACACTTTCAAGCCTCTCACATACTATAAACTGTAAACAATCTTATTTGGAGGATACAAAAAATGAGCGACTTAAGTGCTACAAACTGCGGGTGCGAAAATAACTGTGAAGGTTTCTTTAACGGATGCGGCAATAACAGCTGTCTGTGGATCATCCTGCTGCTTATCTTCTGCGGCGGCAACGGATGTGGATTCAATGACAGATGCGGCGGCGACTGCAACGGCAGATTCGGCAACAACAGCTGCCTGTGGATCATCCTGATCCTCATCTTCTGCAGCGGCAACGGATGCGGATGCTAATAACGGCACATCACACTTCACAATTCTGAGCAAATCACTTTATTGAGGGCGGGATTCTCCCGCCCGTTTTATTTTAATACAAAGCTCCACAAATAGCAGGAAAGATACCAGACTGAGTTTTAGTGTCATATTTAAAAGCTGTGCACAGTCTTTAAACAAGCCATGCACAGATAAATGTTATTATTTCTTTTTATCTTATTTTATTTCTCTTTGATGTATCTTTTGAATCCGACTTCCCATCATTTCCATCTTTATTCTCTTTTTGCTTATTGTTTTCCTGGTTTGCACTTCTTCCATTATTTCGATAATTTTTTTGTTTCTTCAGCACACACTCTTCATCAATTTCGTACACAGCATTTCCATCGATTACCAGCCGCCGTTTCATTTCATTTTCCTCTTTTTCTTTAAAATATGTATAATTCTTTCATTTTGTCCTGTACATCAATCATATTTATAACTTTGTGTTCATATATTAAATACAACGCAGAATACCGGAGTGCTTATGGAGGAAAAATCAGGCTGCCCTATGACACCTTTCGATGAAATTACGACTCCGGCTGACATTCGGACGTTAAAGCTGATGATTCCTTATATCCCGTTTCCTGCCCGCAGATATTTGGGGATTTTTATTAAATTTCAGGAATTACAATCAACCATCCATTTCTTTCGGAATCCCGACAGCCGAATCTGTCATGCACACAGTACCGGCCCTCCACCTTCCTTATGGGATATTCTGGAGGAGATAACTCCGTTTCTCCGCCCGGAAGAAGCGGAAACGGTAAATAATCTGAAAAATATTTTGAATATGATGGAAATGGTACAGATGATGCAGTCCATGCAGTCAACAGACAACCCGGATTCCAATTCCCACTCTTCAGACAATCCGTTTTCTGATATGAGTTCTCCATTGAATATGCTTATGGGGATGCTCTCTCCCGAGCAGAAAAATATGTTTGATATGTATCAGTCACTATTTTCTGACAGTGATTCCGGAGATACTGCTTCCGACACAGATGCATCCTCCGGCGGAGTTTCCGCTTCTGAACAAGATTCCACTCTTTAAAGATATTATTAAGTTACTAAAGATGTATTTATAAGCACATTAGTAATTCACACTCATTGAAAACAGTATTATTTCAGGAGGTTTCAAACATGAATGAATGGATCGATCACCCTTTACTGAAAGATATGGATCCTGCCAAAGCAGAGCTGTTCCGCCGTGCAGCAAAGCAGGTTTCCGGAAAATCCGGCAAGGATATGGCACCGATTATGCTTGCGCTGATTACCAGCGCAAACCGCCAGGGCATCCGCTTTACACCTGAAGAAATGGATCTGATACTGACAGTTCTTAAAGAGGGAAAACCACCGGAAGAACAGGCACAGATTGACCGTACCGTCCAGATGGTAAAGACACTCATCCGGACAAATATGAAATAACAGGTTCTTTCCGCTTTATTTGTTTCTTTACATCCTGTTTTATTTCATGTAAAATATGACGCAAAAGCGGCTATGCATACTTGCCGCCGGATTCACGCCGGTACGTCTTACATCTCATATAGAACAGGAGTATCCTATGCAGAATATTAAACTTATAACAGCATATGACGGCACCCGTTACCAGGGCTGGCAGTGCCGGAACCGCTGCGATGCTTCCGGAACAATTTCAGGAAAAATAACAGATGTTCTTCACAAAATCACAGGGGAAGAAATCGTGCTGAACTGCGGATTCAGGACAGAAGCCGGATTTCATGCTTCCGGGCAGACGGTAAATTTTAAATTAAACCATTCCTGTAATCTGCAGCAAATCAAAAAAGATATGAACCATTACCTTCCTCAGGATATCGTAATCTTATCCGCTCAAGAGGTTCCTGAAAGATTCCATGCAGGCCTCAATGCAAAAGCAAAGACTCTCGTATGCCGAATTGATACGGGTACAGTCTCCAATGTATTTACCAGACGTTACTGTTGGCATATGCCCGGTGTCCCCGATATCAAAAAAATGGAGAAGGCCGCACAGATGCTCTGCGGGAAACATGATTTTATGCCATTTTCTTCGGGAAAGAAAAAGAAAGCAGCTGAAAAGAATATGTTTTCTATCAGTTTTCTCCGGCTTCCGGAAAATGAATTGCAGATTGAATTTGAAGCCGATGATTTTCTTCATAAAATGCCGCAGTCTCTTGCCGGAATATTGATTGATATTGGCTACGGAAGGAAATCTCCCGACTGCATCAAAGTTATTTTTTCCGGAGAAATTAAAAAAACTTCTAATCTTTTTATCGAAGATATGACAGCACAAAACCCGGGCAGTTACTGCCCGGGCCATGCATTCTGTCTGAAACAAATTCGATATGATTTATAATCATTTTGATATCTGAACCAATATATCAGTAAAGTTCTGTATACCGGCTGATGATCGTTGCACATTCGGCACGATTTGTGCTTCCCTGCGGATCGAGATGTTTCGGCTCTTCACCTTTTCCGCTGATGATACCTTTTGCCGTACACCATTTCATACCA
>SFGN01000025.1 GCA_004556565.1 Lachnospiraceae bacterium
TGGGATATGAACACGATAAAAATGATGTGCATGATGTGATGCTGTTGTGTGAAACATTTCAAATAGCAATACCAGATGAATATAAGGAAAAGTAAAATTGATACGTGAACAATCGGCGTCAGGACAGAGAAAAAAACAGCTTACCATCTATTGATAGCTGCCCTTTTCTCTGGACTGCACACCGATTTTTACCGATTGAACAAAATCGCGTCACTCCAGACGATACAGTATGGAGTTTCAATCAATTTCCTTCTTCTTGATTTTACCAAAAAATCTGTGTATTGGAAACTGATTTCATCATATATTCAAAAATAGTAACCTATCTTATCGAATGAAGGGTGCACTTAATAAGCCTTCATTCAGACGGCTGTTTTTCAGTATTCAAATTCCTTCGCTCAAGTCAACATGTAGTGTCCTCGAAGCGATAGCGAAAGAAGATTTCCTCCACAGACTTCACACTTACAGATATCTTTTTTGTAAAGGATCATCAGCTTCTCCGCGCAGGTCTTACCTCGGAGTTTTGAGATATATTGAATGCAGTTGAGAAGCTTCCGGCAGTGAGCCATCTTTTCTTTCTTGTTCCTACAGGAAAGCAGACCATAGTGACGAATTCGGACAAAACCTTTAGGGAGCACATGCATCAGAAACATTCGCAGAAACTCTGTTCCTTTGATGGTTTGCTCGATATATTTACCACCATTTTTGTAATCCTTTACGAGGTAGGTAACAGTCTCATCTGTCATACTGACAATTCTACGATTACTGATAGCGATACGATGAGTGTAACGGCCAAGGTACCGGATCACAGAATTCGCTCCATTGAATGCCTCTTTCGTATATACAACCCAGTTCTTATCGTAGAGGGAATTCAGTAAAGCTTTGAATTCATAATGATTTTTCAAATGTGCTGCCGTTCCATGATACTCAAGTTTTTTATCTTCCCAGAGTTGTTTCAGCTCACGAAGATAATACTTTTTAAAGACGGCAGACATGACCTTAACCGGAAAGAAAAACTTCTTTCCTTTATCCTTCCACTTGTTTGCAGCATCAAGTCCACCGCCGAGAACAATGGTGTGGAGATGAGGATGATAATTCATCCTGGAGCCCCAAGTATGAAGTACACAGATATATCCAATCCTTGCTCCAAGATGCTTCGGATCCGCAGACAGCTCTGTCATTGTTTGATGAGCTGCATGGTACAAAGCATCATAAAGGAGTTTCTGATTTGAATAAATCAGAGAATATAATTCTTCTGGAACTGTAAAGACCGTATGAAAGTATGGAACATCCAGTACGTTTTCCTGCTGTTTGTCAATCCATTCATCGACCTCCATTCCTTGACACAGGGGGCAGTGACGGTTCTTGCAGGAATTGTAATGAATATATTTCTTGTGACAGCTTTCGCATTCGCTTAAATTGGCTCCCATTTCAAGAGTATGGCATTTGGAGATACACAGTGCCGTTAGCTGCTGTTGAGGAGAAAAGTTGTGTGTTTCACAGTATTCCGGAAGAAATCGATGGAATACATCCTGAATGGTGATGTCATGATTCATTCGCATCACCTACGTTTTTCTTAGGTTTACGCCCCCGTTTTTTCTTGACAGGATGATCAAGCGGACTCTTTATTCCCATAACAGTCTTATTGGATATGTGGATGTATACCTGTGTTGATTCCAGACAGCGATGTCCAAGCATTGCTTGTACATAGTTGATTGGGACACCTTGCTCAATCATGTGACTTGCAAAGGAATGACGAAGCGTATGTGGATGTGCTTCAATGCCCGCTGTTTTTCCAACTGCCCTGAGCATGATTTCAATACCACTCACTTTTAGAGGCTTGTGAGGAGAATCTAAAGAAACAAAAAGATACTCTCTTTTTACTGGATAACTTCTCCAGTATTCCTTTAATAAATCAAGGGCTCTTTCTGAAAGAATCGTCCATCTGTCACGATGATTCTTCCCTTTGGAAATATATACCTGCATAGTGCTCATATAGATATCTTCAGGTTTAAGAGAGACAAGTTCTCCTACACGCATTCCAGATGAATAAAGCAGGGCAATGATTGCTTTGTTACGAATCTCGGTTGCAGAATCGATTAACTTTTCAATTTCTTCAAGAGAGAGCACTTTCGGAAGTTTTACATCCAATCGCATTCTTGGAACAATGTCTTGATCCCATGGGATGTGTAAAACGTGTTTGTATAGGAAGCAAATGGAAGAATTATAAAAGTTGCAGGTTGCAGATGAAAGACCAGAATTACGTTTTTCCAGTATAAATGATCTGGCATCCTGAAGGGTTAAATCTTCCATTGATTTATAGCCTGTCCACTTCATAAAGTGACGTATGTTGTTGATATAGGTATCTGCAGTTTTGGAAGACCTGTTACGAATCAGGCATTCCTCTCTGAGCTTGTTAAAATATTTTTCGTACATAATAAACCTCCATGATAATAGTAACGTTAATGAGTCACTGCCATCATGGAGGTCCACGTATCAAAGATACCCTCTTGTGAAAAAGAGATTCTGGTGTTATTCTATTCATGGCAGTGTTAATGGTGATCCTGTTCGATTGTTATTTTGTGGTGATTTAACAATACTACTTTTAGGACTCATTATCTACTGCCTTTTTAAGTTAAAGAGAAAACTGCGCCACAGCTTTGGCAGGCCATCGCGCAGCGATTTAGTTCAATTCCAGTTTTTAGAGCTGAATCAACATTTAATGACGATGGAACTAAAAGTAAAAAAATTCAATTATGTTTTATAACCGATATACACCGGCAGTGAAATACCCGCCGGTTTTTTCATGCCCGGAAGGAGGTGCTATATGAAGAGAACAGAGAAAGTATTGTTGATTGTGTTTCTGGTTGTTTCGTTGATATGTGGGAAATTCCTCTTGGATTACTGGCAGGATTCTTATGGCAACAGACAGAACTACCGGCAGGTGGAAGAGATGACGTTTCCGGAAAAGGATACAGAGGATGATGATACAGAATCCAATGCAGATAATCCAACGACAGAAACAGATGATTTTGATTATCAGGCACTGTTGGATGAAAATGCAGACTGTATCGGGTGGTTGAAGATTGCTGGTACCGATATCAGTTACCCGGTTGTGCAGGGAAAAGATAATGAGTTTTATCTCCACCACGATTTTCAAAAGAATTATGCCATCTGTGGGACACTGATGTTGGACTTCCGGAATGATATTGATGCTATGCAGGAGCATTTAATTATTTATGGTCACCAAATGAAAGATGGCAGTATGTTCAAACAATTAAATGGGTATAAAAAAGAAGAGTTTTATCATGAGCATAAGGGGATTACGTTATATTTAAAAAACCAGAAATATCAGTATGAAGTGGCTGCTGTGTATGTGACGAATGTGGCACAAAGCGGCGGTTATTATGATTATTTACACAAAGAAACACGAAAACAACAGATGGAGTATTTACAGAAAATGGCAGCTTATCAGCTTTATCCGACGGGGATTACCGTCAGTGAGGATGATGAGCTGCTTTCTTTATCTACCTGTGAATATTCCAGCACCAACGGCAGGCTAATTGTACTTGCCAGAAGAATTGGAGCATAGGGAGGAAAGGCATATGGCAATGAACAGGATTATGACAATGGCAGAAAAAGAAATTCGGGATTATGTCCAGAAACAGATGGAACGGGCAGAACGGCGGGAAGACATTTTATTTACAGAGGAACAGAAAGAACAGGTTCTGGAATATGCGGCTATGACTGGGGATGATTATGATATCAGGAAAATGATCAGAGATCTTGCAGATGCTGTCCGTTCCTCGGATGAAGAAAAGGTGGATGAAATTCTGAGGGATGCAAGAGAGGAAATTGACGAATTCCCGGATCGTTCCGTTGGTATGGCAGAACTAAAGAGATATGGCTATACCGCAGATGATATGTTTCCTCTTCGTCAGGAGATGGCACTGGAGCTTCATCGTGTCGGGGAAAAGGTGTACTGCCTGCAGTCAGATGGCTCCCATGGGGACTATGCCAGCAGGGAGATGATCCTGGAACATGAAGGTCTCTATGGAATTGAAAAAGAGGCATGGCAGCGTATGCAGGAACAGGTGGACGAAATAGATTTTGAGGAAGCTGGATTGTATCAGCCTCCAATGACAGATCTTGATAGAGATGAAGCATTGAGGATGTTCGATGCGGGGGAGACAGTATTTCTGGTTACCACATATCCAAGACCGATTGCGGTGCGTGAACGGATGGAGATTGAGAGAGGACCGGAGCATTACCAGATGGAGCGGGAGGATGTGGAACGGATCAGGACGTTGGAAAAACGGATGCAAGAGTATCCACAGATAAAGTCACTGAAAGAGGCGAAACTTCTTCTGGGAACAGAAAACAGGTATGGAATATACCAGATCATAGACGGCAGTTCTGGCAGAGAATATGAATTCATGGATCTGAATTTCATTGAAAGACATGGATATCAGGTGAAAAAAGAGGACTATGAGCTAATCTATTCCGATGAAATGCATTATGGTGATACATTGGATTCCCTGTATGAAAAGTTCAATATTGCCCATCCGGCGGATTATACCGGGCATTCCTTATCGGTCAGTGATATTGTAGTCCTCAATGAAAATGGAAATGTAAAAGCCTATTTTGTAGACAGTATCAGTTTCCGTGAATTGCCGGATTTCCTGCAATTGGAGCCGGAACTGAACCAGGAGGAAGTGGCTTACCGAATCGGGGATCAATACTTTTCGATTCAGGTGGCAATGGAAGGATATGATTATTCCTTTTATGATAAGGAGTATAAACTCATGGACGGAGGCATTTTGGATGATCCGGATATTTCTATGAGACAGGCTATTCAGAATATTTTAGAAGATGAAGGGCTGGAGCAGTTAGAACGGATACCGGTAGATTATGATGAACTTCAGGAAAAAGCGGAAGAAGTAGAGACAGAGATTCTTCAGGAAGCAAGAAGCCAGAGAAAGCGTGTGCCGGTCATTTCTGATCATATGGAAGCGGAAGCCGGATTAAATAGAATGAGCCGGTCAGAAATCGAAGAGACCGTATGGGCGATTGCACAGGCAGAAATAATTGAAAATGACCTGGATGCCAGGATACAGGCTGTGCGTGTGTACGGCAGCCGTGCAAGGGATGGGCTATATAAAGAGGATTCTGATGTGGATGTGGTAATTGCTTATGAGGGAACTGTCCGGGAGGATGATTTGTTTTCCATATTGAATGAAGCAGGGTATAAGGTCGGAAATATGCGGGTAGATATGAACCCGATCAGACCGGATAAGACTGGTACGTTAGAAGATTTTCTTGAAAAATCCGAACGGTATCTGGATGAAAAAACGGAGCAGATGAAAGCCAGTGGGGAGTACAAGCCATTGGCGAAAGTAGAAGAGATGGAGGAGGCAAACTACAATATGATCGATAACCTCCTGAACAATATGCCTCCGAAGAAAGAGCCTTATCTGGAATACTATGCTGCAGAATGTGATGAATACCATAGCCTTGGCAAAATATATAAGAGTACCAATCTGGATGAGATACTCGCAAAATACCGGGAAATCATTGATGACCCTACGTTAAGTTACTATGGAAACGGCATGGGCATTATTTACCGTGACCCGAATGATACTTTTTATGATGAAGCTGAGGTATCTTTGGTCAGCCGGAAATCAATCCGGGGAGACAACCTGGATGATGTGGCATTTCTGGCAGCACTTCCAATGGTACATGAAGCACTGGAAAAGATTGTAGAGGCGTTCCCTGATTTTCGGTATTATCCTCCAAAGGAATTGAATGTCCATTATTATCCGGAGAAAATGACTGCGGATGAACTGGCGGCGGCTCTGGATCAATTAGCGGAAGACTTTGACCATTATGATTATCATGATAACTTTAGCCCGGAGGAAGATATGGTGGAAACTGTCGCATTGGAATTAAGATGCGGCTATGCCCATAGGTACATTCCGTTTTTGAAAGATATTGTAGATGAGGAATGTGAAGAGTCTCCACGGGCAGAAGAACTTCTGGAGAAACTGAAAGCCTATCAGCCTGAGATACCAAAAACAGCAGTACCAGTTGTTCGCATTAATTTCTGTGAGGATAACGAAATGGACATTTCCGGTTATCAGAAGCTTGGAACTCTGGATGAAACTACAGTCAAAATGGATGCAGAGCTGGCTTCAAAAGTAGATCCAAAGACCGGAATGCCGGAGAAAACTGTACAGATGTACTTTACAATTTTCTACCCGGATCGTGACCGGATGCAGGAATTAAAAGGAAAAATCAATATTGGAGATGGAAACGGCGGTATTGTGAGCCAGTTGAAGAACCAGAATGAAATGAAGTTGCATGATGAAAGCTGGCTGAATTACCAGAAGGCAAAGGGAGAAGAATCTTTTCAGGCATATATGGCAGATCTTACGGATATGCAGGAGCATGTGCTGCCGTATTTGCAGAGTTTTTGCAGTCTGGAAGAAAGAGCACATGAAAAAGTAGAGGGACCAGTTAAATCATCTGTAACAGGAGAAAAGAAGTTACCTGAAAGAGCAGCGTCCGATAAGGGTGCCCTAAAACAGAGCTCCCTTTTAGAGAACAAAAAAACAAATGGGAATAAGGAAAGAAAATCTATTCATGAGCGATTGAAAATCAATAAGGAGATCATTGCCAAACAGCAGGGAAAAGATAGCAAAGAGAAAGGGGTTGAGCTTGCGTAGAGAATTTCATCCAAATGGGAAACAGTAGCAAAAATGAATAACACAAATGTCCTGTAGCTAGCCGTAAAGATATGGTTAGCTTCAGGACTTTTGCACTTCTGTAATGTGCCATTACCTCAAACTATTCTTGACAAGGGCATAATGCCAAGTGAAAAGGTTTTAGATTTTCCAGTGGATTGTAACACTCTCACTGGTAGCGTCAATCTGTGATATGAGTATATCAACCACCTTGCGCTTATCGTCAAAGCTCACGGACTCCCAGTCATCAAGATAGCCCGTAATGCTATCAATCTGTGAAGCGGAAACAGAATTAGCAGTGAGGTCTGCGACCAGCCGGAGCTGTTTCTGCCGTTCCGCATCCAATTCCTCAATGCGGGTGTTTGCGTATTGCAGGAGAAGCGGATTAGCGCCGGACAAAGTGTCCAGAAGTTTCTCGATCTCGCTTTCCGTCTTTGCCAGGGCGACACGGGCGGCGGTCAGCTTCGGATTGTAGCTTTGTTCCTTTCCGCCTTTCAGCGTGTGGAATTTCCGCATCTTCTTAACCATCTCGCCGTAAACAAACGCCTCCATGTTTTGCGCGGTCAGTGTACCAGCTCCCTCGCAGCTCTTATTGTCTGCCCGTTGTTTGCACCGCAGGTAGGTGACACCATTTCTGGCGTTTAGACTTGCCAGGGCATAACCGCAACGTCCACACTTGATTTTCCCGGCCAGCCATGTGTTATGGCATTTCCGGCCATTCTGGAATGTGGTATTTTGTGAGAGCTTGCGCTGAACGGTCAGCCAAAGCTGGGAGGGGATGCGCCCATGGTGGGGAGCAATCACGAGGATCGGCTCCTCACCCTCGCGCCCTTGATAGAGATAACAGCTATTGTCCCCTGTGAACATTTCCGGGGGACTTTCGATTTTTACGCCCTGGGCCTTGAAGTATTCGTAGATGCCATATCAGCCTGGACGTAGACGGGGTTTCTTAGCAGTTGAGCAATAAACCCGCGCTTTAGGGACTTGTCATAAACCTTGATGTCGTTCTCGGCAAAGTACCGGGATATGTCGCCGTAGGAATTGCCCGGCTCCGCATACATTTGATACATCAGCTCGGCAAAATCCATTTCCGCATTTTCCACCAGCTTCTTTGTCTTGATTCCGTCCATGACGATGGGCTCGGTATCAAAACCGTATGGCGTCCGGCCCCGCATATAGTAGCCTTTAGTACACCGGGAATAGAAAGCGTCCTGCACACGCATCTGGATGCTTTCGCGTTCAAGCTGGGCAAAGACAATGCAGATATTGAGCATCGTCCGGCCCATTGGTGTGGAAGTGTCAAACTTTTCTGTGCAGGACACAAACTCCACATCGTATTGCTTGAATAGTTCCATGAGCTTTGCAAAGTCCACGATGGAACGGCTAATCCGATCCAGTTTGTAGACGATCACCCGCTTAATCAAGCCCAGCTTGATGTCCTGCAGAAGCCGCTGGAAGTCTGGGCGCTCAATGTTCTTGCCAGAGTAGCCCTTGTCTTTGTATTCCTTACCCTCACCGCCTTTAAGCTCATAGCGGCAAAATTCAAACTGACTTTCAATGCTGATACTATCCTTTTTGTCAATCGACTGCCGCCCATAAATTGCATCTATTCTACTATCCATAATTAGCTCCCTTCCGTTAAACGGGAGCCAACCTACAATTATATTGTACCTCTGCCGCCCCCTTACTACAAGGATGACTCTGGCCTACCCCCGCCCGGCATATTTGCGGAACACGTCAAACAGCCGCCGCTCAATCTCGCGGTTGCGCTTGTCCTGTTCCTGCGGGGAAAAAACGGGGGTGAGATTTTTGACGGTGATCGTGCGATCTCCGAGTACAGCAGTTTTGATTTCACTTTCATATTTGACCTGTGCCTGCATAAAATCCCTCCCATACAATCAAAGAATGTCTTGAAACATGGCAAAGGCCAGCACCGGGAAAGTGCTGGCCTTTGGCCGGATATGTACCTCTGGACAAAGTGTCCGGAAGTTAGTAGGGGCTCCGCTCGTAGTAAGCCTCGGCCTCCTGCAAAGTGGTATAGTCGAATACCTCGTAAAGCTCGACCATCACCTGTTCAATGTCGGACGGCTTAAAGCCGCACCGCTCCATCGCGGCGATGACGTACCCTCGGCAGGCATCGTTGCTCCACGGCTGGGAGAGCAAGGCCGCCAGTTCTGGATCATAGTTCATAGAGCGTTCCCCTCTTTCTTGATAAATTAGGGAGTGCCGCGCCCGTTTCCTTGACCTGTCCAAAGACAACCATACTCGGCGCGGCCTCCCCACACAACGGGGAACGGCGGCCCGGAGGGACAGGCGGGTAGCCTGTCCAATGGCGGATCGTGGCCGTGGGCTGGCCCGGCCCACCTGCGGCGCTGGTGTTTATCGCTCGTTCTCCGTGGAGAGAAGTCACCTCGCACCCGCCGCCCGGCTCCCCGCGCTATGCTCAGGGCCGCCGCCGTTCCGTTGCGGAGAGGTTATATTTCCCTCTCTAATAACCAAGACATTTTTGCATCAATTCCAAGTGGGGAAACAGCAAAAATCAAAAAGTTTTTTTCATGCGTTCCAGGCCTCGCTTGATAGACTGGCGGACGGACTCCTCATGCACACACTCGGCCTCGGCAATCTCTTTAATGCTTATACCAAGAATGATATGAGCATCGATCCGGCGGCCCTGGATCTCCGGCAGAGAGTTGAGGGCGTTCCAGAGCCGGACAAACAGCTCCATGCGCTCCAGAAGCTCCTGGGGCGTGGGCTCATGCAGGCAGGCGGAGTATTCGATCCCGTCCTCACAGTCCAGGGAATACTGCGCCTTGTTCCGGGTAAGCCGCCGCTGGTAGGCCGCTTCATAGCGGATGCTGGCCCGGAGCGCCTCGGCCACTTCCTCGGTGACTTCGATAAACTGATCCTGCGTGTACCAATAGTAAAAATCTTTCAGATTGATGGTAGTCATTATAAACCTCCGTTTCGGTGTTGGGTGAACGAGTGACCGAAACGGGGGCTGGCGGAGAGCGGCACCCAGGGGAACCGCCCCGCACCTCTGGACAAAGTGTCCAGAAGTCGGATAAACAAAATGCGCCTGCGCGACACAAGGCCACGCAAGCGCATGAAACGATAAAT
The DNA here is from genome assembly GCA_004556565.1 of Lachnospiraceae bacterium. Classification (GTDB taxonomy): domain Bacteria; phylum Bacillota; class Clostridia; order Lachnospirales; family Lachnospiraceae; genus Schaedlerella. Next base: position 9,858 of record SFGN01000025.1, read on the forward strand.
TCATTTATGTACTGCCAAATTGCACATCCACCGCCGGACTGATCCTGTTTGGGGGACGAACTTTTTTTGACAGGTTAGGGGGATGGAAAAGGAAAAAGGACACAGCGATACCTCCAGAGGGCCTCCGTGTCCTTACAAGTCGTCATTGGTTTGTGGACATGACTATTTGCTTGCTGAACGACGGCTTTTTTTCTTTTGCCGTCGTCCGGCAATTCACGAGTTATTTCACAAACTGTTCTAATTCTCCCTTATCCACAGAAACCAGCTTTTCAATGTTGCCGTCCTTGTCACGAACAACATTCAAGCTAACGCCATCACTCACACCTTTGTCGCAAAAAGTGTAATGCTCCTCGTCGTAAAGGATATAGACAGGCTTTTCGCCGTACATCCAATGATTAGAAGTCTTGTTATAGGAAACGCCAAATTCGGTGTAGGCGTCCAGGCTGTCATCGCGATAATTCGGATCGCCTTGTTCAAAGCTACCACTTCCGGCCGTAATTCCCGCCTTTTCCAATTCGGATTTCAATGCCTCCTGCTCTTTGGTGCGAGCATTAAAGTCAGCGTCCGAGGATTGCTTTAGACCTGTCAGAGTTCTATCTTCATCTCTAATGGGTTCAACGTCTATCACGCCGTCATCATAGGAAAAGCCATTCGTTTCATTAGAATTGATCTGATCCTTGAAGTAACGCACGACTTGCCCATTATAGAAGAAACGATCCTTTTCCGTGTCGTATGTCATACCATACGGTTCATAGATAGAATACTTTTCAGCAATCTCAGCCCGGCGTTCTTGCTCCGCTTTGGCCTGTTCCTCAGAGGAAAGGGCTTCATCATTCTCGTAGGCTTGCACCGAGGAAGCCTCGTCAGAGGAAATGAGAGTGCCGCTATCTTTCGCCTCCTCAAAAGGTGTTGAGCTGGTAGTTGACTGGTTGGGTTCCGTCTGGCTTGCCGCGCTTGCAGCACAGCCACTTAAAACAGCCGATGCACAAAGCGCCATTGTGAGTAAAAGAGATGTGATTCTTTGTTTTTTCATATTCTGAAACACTCCTTTCTGTTTCTGAATATATAGTAGCAGAACTGTTTGGGATACCATTGTGGCGAATATGTTTTTTATGTGTAGTTAAAAATACGGGGCGATCAAATTTGACCGCCCCGTATTTTTCAAAATCGGATTGAAAACAATACCCCTCTGTCTGTGTTTTTCAAGCTGTATGTTATATTGTGCTGTTCTAAAATAGTTTTGACGATATAAAGCCCTAAGCCGCTACCCCCTGTTTTTCGATTGCGTGATTGTTCCATCCTATAAAAAGCATCAAACAATTTTGGAATTTCTGCCTCTGGAATATGCGCACCAGTATTTTCTATCTGGAAAACTACCGACCCATTTTTAGAAAATGCGTCCATATAGATCGAACTGCCTCTCGGAGAATACAAGATGGCATTAGAAACAATATTGTTAATTGCTTTTTGTATCAGCATTTTGTCTGCGACGATTTGCAGGGCGGGAGAAATATTCTCGTTCCAGTCAATTCCCTTTTGTACGATCAGATCCTCAAATAAAGCATATTCCCGTTTCAGAAGATCAGAAAAATCCATTTTTTCTTTTCGCAGACCTACTTTAGATGATTTCATGCGTGAAACCGTCAGTATTTCTTGTACCATGCTCTCCATTGTATTGATGATTTCAAGGGAGCGCGATAGATATTTATTGCGATCCTGATAATCGCCCACATTCAAAATCATCCCCTCTGTCTGCCCCTTGATAATCGTAATAGGCGTTTTTAATTCGTGCGAAACAGCAGAGAAAAAATCAAGTTGCGCCTGTTCTAATTCTTTTTCGTGCTCTATGTCTGCCTGCAATTTTATATTTGCCGCCTGTAGATTTTCCAAAGCGGCAGATAGCTTTTTAGACATTTCATTCAAGCTATGCGCCAGGACACCAAGCTCGTCTGTCCGATCTTCTTCACACTTCCAGTTAAAGTTTAGTTCAGACATATTTTTTGACACTGCGCTAAGTCGTAATACGGGCCTTGTAACATAGCGGGAATAAATCATTGAAGCAAGCGTAGCAATAATAAGAATAACAAAAAATAGAATGATAAACACGTTTGCCAGAGTATTCCTAAGCAGGTCAACCTCATGCGCGCTCCCGGCAACTGTCAATGTATAAACAGTGTCCGATCCTGCAAAAGAGAACAGGTAGCTATGTGTTGCCCGATACGCCGCCGGATCAGTATTTTCAGTTGCTATTCCTCCATCAAGAAAACGGGGAAATTCTTTTGCCCCCTGTGAGGGCAGTTCGATTGCGTTACCGTTATCTTCGGATAGTTGAAGCAATACCCCGTTATTGTTCAAAAGAAACTCATCAAAAAGTGTTCCGCTTTCTAATGGGGACATGGTTTGCAACTCCGTAATAAAGGAAGAAACCGTATTTTCCAGGCTTGCGTCAAGTGTTGTGCTATATGTTTTGGGAATGAGCCATGAAATAACGGTATATGTCAGAACACAGCAAATACTGGTCAGCAAAAAAGTGATTGCAAATATTTTTGCAAATAGACTTCCTTTAATTTTCTTTATCAATTTTATATCCCACCCCTCTGATTGTCTGGATGAAGTCAATCCCCAACTTTTTGCGAAGATTTTTAATGTGAGTATCTACAACCCTTTCATCGCCATAAAAGTCATATTTCCATAGCTTATCCAGCAGGTTTTGCCGCGTAAGTACACGCCCTTGATTTAGCAGAAGCTCCCTTAACACCTCAAATTCTCGCTGGGTAAGGTCAAAAGAAACACCGTCTACCACAGCGGTATAACTGTCCATATCCAAAACGAGATTTTTATAGGTAATCGTCTGGTGTTCCTGCTCCGGGATCATGGAACTTCTGCGGAGAACAGCGCCGATTTTGCGAACCAATATCGGCATGGAGAATGGCTTTGTAATATAATCGTCAACCTGTAAATCTGATATGTAATGACTTTTGTCAAGAGTAAATTAACAGAAATCACCACAAACTTATTTAATTGTTGCCGAAGGCATCGTGAAAGAGCTTTAGGGTATCAGTTCCCGGCATTGGCCACTCTGATATACGTGGATTCAGATTTCTCCTTACCGACAGGTCAATGGTCCGCCGTGAGCTCTACCGTCTAAGAGCGTGGATCACAGATATCTGTGCCGACATAGATTTATCGTAGATAGCTCGAACCTTGAAGCTGCTAAAGCTCTTACAAGGTGCCTCCGGTTGTTTCATTTGTTACATGCCGTTGTAAACAGCGCAAGCCGTCTTACATCGGCTTGATCACCCACTCTCACAGCGGAGTGGCGATGTCAAGACTGCGAAGCACCACAAAAAGCGGCATGGTCTTGACATTGTCAGGATGGTGTGATATTTCATGCGATATCTCCGGTAAGCATGCCCCACATAAAGCAGGCAAGCTCCCTTGCAATGGCTGTTTTTGCTACGTTTGCCTTCTTATTGCTGTGAAGTACCATTCTGTAGTATCGGCGACGCAAGCGTTCATTCGCTTTGTCCGCATAAGCAATGACTTTCGGATCGTTTCCCTGCTGTCGATCTTTCAGTGCTTTTGATTTGAATCCGATCTGACCGCGGGCATAACTCTGGGCGGCCTCTACAAGCAGGGATCTGATATGGCGGTTTCCAGCCTTGGTGATACCGAGCCTGTTCTGCCCGTCTCCACTGGAGTCTTCTCCGGGAGTCAGACCAAGGTAAGAAGCAAAGTGCTGGGCAGTCGCAAATCGTTTGAAATCGCCAACTTCAGTAAGTACCGCGAGAGCGGTCGTGGTTTTGACACCGATGAAGCAGGTAAGTTTGTGGACATTTTCCCTGTATTCCTTATCAGAAGCGAGTTCTTCGATCCGGCGGTCAAAACGCTCAATCTTTTCGGTAAGCTGGTCATAGGTAAGGAGATACTCGGAAAGGATCTCTTGATACAGACCATCTGGTTTCAATGCCCTGAGCCATTTCAGATGAGCCTGCGTCCAATGATTCGCAGTACCGTCAAAGCGATAATTATGTCTCAGGCAGAAAGACAGTATCTGTTGCTTTACTTTTTTCAGGGCAAGCTTATGATCATCTCTCATGCGGAGATATTCTTTCGTCTGCTCATCCTGCTCAGTCGGGATATGTACCGGGCTATAGTCATGATGTGCCAGACACCTGGCAATGAGAGCAGCATCTCGTTTGTCCGTTTTAACCTTTTTCTTACCAGACGGTTTTAACATCGTTGTCGGAGCAAGAATGATGCATTTTACACCATGGTCTGTAAGCTGGTGATAAAGTGTAAATCCGAGGCATCCAGCCTCATAACCGCATATAAAGGTAACATCGTCTCCGTAATGGAAACGCATTGCTTCCAGATAGTTAATCACCTTGCTATAGTGTCCAGCGACTTTCTGGTGATACTCTGCCTGTTCCTTTTCATTTGTGTAACAGCAGAGAGAAAAATTTTCTTTGTGTACATCCATTCCTACGAAAACTGTGTTATAATTCATTTGATGACCTCCATTTGTATGCGGTAATCCCTGTTACCTATTTGATCTTGACAATCTATAGTATACAGGTAAATCCACGAAACTACAAATTGGAGGTCATTACATATTGTCTAAGCCTCGGATTTGTTCCTCCTCTCCGTTTAGGGCGGTGAGCATGATAATAGGGACACGGGACTGCTTGCGGATTAATTCACAGACAGTAAAGCCGTCAATTTTGGGGAGCATAATGTCTAACAAAATCAGGTCAAAATGTGTGCTTGCAAAAAGGGATATTGCCTCAATACCATCACTTGCAAGAGTAACGGCATATCCCACTTCCTGCAAAAAGTTTTTCAATAATTCTTGAATATCTAAATCGTCCTCAACGATTAAAATGTGTTGCATAGAAACACCTCCAAAAAGTAATTATAACAAAAGATTTTGTGATTGGTGTGTAGTTGCGACCAATATTATAAAAATATCAGACCGAACTGGCAAATCAAAAACGCAAGAAAATACTACTATAAGTACATTTGTATTTCGTTCTCATAGCCTCACCCGAAATGTAGAATAATATAGGGTGATATGAGAATGTACCAATACGACAAACATCTTGACTTTCACGCCCTGGGCCGTGAAATCAAACGAAAACGGGAAGCAAAAGGCTGGACACAGGAATACCTGGCTCAGCTTGTGGATCGCACCCCACGCTCTATCATTGATACCATCAATTTCTTTAAGCTTCTCAGATCCCAGTTCAAAACGTGCGTTGCTCATTGCATTTACCTCCTGTAAGTTTTATAATTTGAGCATATGACTTAAACCATAGTTTAAGTCAAGAACAATTTGAGGTGATTTTAAAAATGTTAATTGGCGAGATCTCTGAAAAAACGAACCTGCCTGAAAGCACGTTACGGTATTATGAGAAAAAAGGATTAATCAAAGTAACAAGAGACAGTGGTGGCAGGCGTGAATATGAGGAGAATGATATTGAATGGATTAAGTTTATCCGACGATTAAAAGAGACAGGTATGCATCTCAGAGATATTCAGAAATATTCTGAACTTCGGTATTGTGGAAAAAGTACAATGCCGCAGCGGATGAAAATATTGGAAGTACATAGAAAGTATGTGTTAGAACAGCAACAAAAATGGAATGAGTATTTACAGAATCTGGATGATAAAATTGAGTTTTACAGACAAGCCATAAATGAACAGCCAGAAGGTAACGATTGATTTCTATATTTCTGACACGATAACAGCAATGTATGCAATATTGTCCGGAGTTTGATATAATGCGTCTGGATATGTATGAAATGAGTGAAAACAGAATATTGATTGGAGAATATCAGATGGCAAATAAAAGGAAATTGAATAAAGAAGAACGAAAACGCCGCCGACTTCAAAAAGGTAAACAGTGGCTGCTTACCTATCAGGGCACACCGAAGCACATGGTAAAACATTACAGGGAAAGGTTCCATGTGGATTCTATGACAGCAGTAAAGGATTTACAGGAACTGGGTGTTAATTATACGCAGGAACAATTGGATAATATAAAACAGGCAGAAGAAGAACGATTAAAACAAAAGCGATTACAGAAAGAAAAAAAGAAACGTGAAAAGTATGAAACTATATATGAGGATTGTGATGATCGTTTTGCATTTATTGCCGGGTATACGTCAGGAGGAGCACCTTATGGTACTACCTGGGAAGAAATGGGAATTGATCCGGAACTCCCGTTTGAAGAAAAGGTTGAGCGTCTGGCTGAGGGCGATTATTCTATAACAGAAGAGGATGAAACTAACTGGGATGATGAGATTACGGAAATGCTGGTACTTCCGGGTTTATTTAGTGTCTGCCAGGTAGAGGACTATTCGCAAGTCGATCTGGATGCGGAATATTGTTTTATAGGGAAAACCGATGAGGAAAAATCTCTGGTATGCCGTACAGGGGATGTACCGGATAATACGATACAGCAGAGTGACGGCTGGAGAGCGTTTCGCATAAAGGGAGTATTGGATTTTTCTCTGATTGGTATTTTAGCGGAAATATCTGGAGCATTGGCCAGATATGAGGTCGGACTATTTGCAATTTCTACATTTAATACGGATTATATTTTGGTAAAAGATAAAGATTACAAACGTGCTGTAAAGGCATTAACTTCAGAAGCATATCGGATTATTGAAATGGAATAAGAGATAAACGTTTGGAATTTTACTTACGAGAAATGAGGCTTTTGCCAGATCAATCTTGCAATCCGCAGATCAGGCGGATCAGCGGATTGCCCGCATCGTTTTTCTTGACAAAGCCATAGATGGAGTCTTTGGGAACATTCATGGAAAGACCGCTTAAGTTACCAATCGACAATGAATGCTTCTCTGTCTGTATTTCATTTTTCCGAAGCTGAACAGTAATTCGTGCAAGAAGTTCTTTGATATTAAAGGGTTTGGTCATATAGTTAGCAGCACCAGATCCGGTTTCTTTTGGGTTAGGAGATACAGCGCTTCCTCTTGCTGCAACTGTCGCAAAGCGGACTTATATTTACTTTCTTTGATAATTCTGTTTTTACCTTGTTTTAAGCTCAATAAATTCACCTTCGGCAACACGAAAAGACACGTTGTTTAAACTGGGATGTCCTGCTTTTCCATAGATTTTTGTTACTTCTTTTGCTTCCAATAATGTACCCATAGCAAATCTCCTTTTCATTTTGATATCCACATTCTACTCTTGTGAATGAAAAAGCAAATGAGTAAATCAAGCATTTTTTTGCGTGATTTGCTCATTTAAAAGAAAGCACAGGTTACTATTATTGATAATGTATCTTTCTGTTGAAAGGAAATCTAATGGATTACGGGATTACTATTATTTATTTATAAAGGAAAGAATATCTTGAATGTACACCCACCACCTAAAGTATCAGATAATTCAATCTTTCCTTTGTGCATTTCAACCAATTCTTTTGCAATACTTAATCCTAAACCATAATGTTCCTTTTGAGTTCTTGATTTATCAGCACAGAAAAATCGATCAAAGATAAAGGGTTTATCTTTATCCGCAATTCCTGTCCCATGATCTTTGATAGAAAATACTAACGTGTTTTTAAATATAGTAGCGTCTAAAGATATTTTAGATTTTGGAAGAGAATAATTTATGGCATTATCAATGAAAATACTCAAAATCTGATTGAGGCGGTCGATATCTGCGTTCAAAGCAGGAAACAACTCATCAGAGGTACCTAGTTTGAACTGTATTCCTTTTTGCCGACAGATAGGCTTGTATTTTTCATAAGTATTAATCAAAAGTGTATCCACATCTATATTGGTCTTATTCAAAGTCCAGGTGTTTGCATCTACGGAAGAAAGTAATAGTAAATCCTGTACCAATTTGGACATTCGCAAACACTCTGAGTCAATAACTTCAGTATGTTGTTTTGATTCAGGTGAAAGAGTAGTATCGTTACCAATACATTCTGCAGATGCCAAGATGACAGCCAAAGGAGCTTTTAACTCATGAGATGCTGATGCGATAAATTCTTTCTGGCTTCGTAAAGTCTGCTCTGTCGGCTTGATTGCTTTGCTAATCAAAAATCTTGTGAGGAACAGGATTGCTATAAAAACAAGCAACCATACAATAAGATAAAAGGGCAGATGTTCTTTTAAAAAAGTAAAAGAACTGGTAGATTCCTTGATTGCATAAAAATCAAGAATATCCATATTCTTAGTAATGACAGTTGCCTGTATTCCATAATAGCTATGCTTGTCAGGTGTGGAAAAAGAGAATATTCCGCTTTGTGAGCTATGGGTATTATCTAGTAAATCTGTGGATGTTTTATTCAGTTCTTGTTCAAATAATGTGATAAGGGTATTGGTGTCTGTATTGCTATGATTGGTATTTACAGGAATAAATGCATTCTGGTTGTTTTTTAATAGTAATGTAAAGTCATAAGTTTGCCCAGTCAATGTCAAGTCCCCGGCAGCATCGTCTGTATTTTCAAGTTGGAAAACTAAATATGTGATCATGCGTGTAAAGAAATACATCTCATTTTCTTTTTTGGATTGGATGCTTTCATGTATAAACAGGCAGAATACGACTGTAAAAATGCTCATGACAGAGCAGATAAACAGAAGTGTCAGGCGTTTTTGGAGCTTTTTAATCATGCTTTACCTCCAAACTATATCCGGAACCATAAACAGAATTGATACAGCAGTTGCTGTTTAAGCACTTTAGTCTTTTTCGTAAAAAATAGATGTAATTGTCTACATTTCCCGGTTCTACTTCATCATTTGTATTCCACACTTTCTGTAGTAGCTGTTCCCTTGAAAAAATAGTACCGGGCGAAGATAAAAAAATCTGTATCAGGTGAAATTCCTTTGGCGTAAGCAAAAGAGAATTATGGTTGCACGATAATTGGTGACTGGCGAGATTTAAGGATAAATCATCAATTTCAAGGGTTATGTTTTCCTTTATCTGAGGTGGACGTCTTACCAATGCCCGGACACGGGCGGAAAGCTCTTTGATATGAAAGGGCTTAATAAGGTAATCGTCTGCACCATTGTCAAGACCTTCAATCTTATCATTCAATTCAGACATTCCGGTAATGATGATGACAGGAATCTGAATGTTTTTCTGTCGCATGGCTTTGATAATGGATAGACCATCAATAATAGGGAGCATACGGTCAATGATTGCCAGATCATAATCATTGTCGGGATCTACTGCATACAGAAATGCTTCATCTCCGGCATTGCAGGTATCAACAATATATCCTTCTTTTGTAAGTTGTTCTTTTATGGTCATACACAACTGGGTATCATCTTCTATTAACAATATTTTCATAGGATTCACTCCAATCATTCGTTTTCCTTATAGTAATTATACCAATAAAATCTCTAAAAATCTTCTAAAAGAAAGTGATAAATTCTTTAAGATTTCCAAGATTTTTAGAAAAGTTTTTTGCTATCGTTATCACATGGCAAGTGAGCCAAATAAAATCAAAGTGGAGCAAACAAGGAGGATTCAAAATGAAAAACTATTTTGGTAAAAAAGTGTTAGGATTAGCGGGTTTCAGTATGGCAGTCATGCTGGGCTGCACTGCCTGTGCCGATTGGCAGACAGGTAAAACGGATGGCGATGTAAACCAAAGTGTGAATATGGAAAATGTAAATCAGAGTGTAAATGTTGGAAAGGAAACAGGAGATACACAGGAAAACCAAGAGATAAACCAATATGTAAATTCAGAAGATTCGGATAAATCAGATTCGAATTTCTTTCGGGAAGCAGATTTGCAGGGAAGTGTTGTGGAGTTTTCCGATAGTGGATTTGAAATGTCTATTGCAGTGACTACAAAAGAAGGCGACGGAGAGGTAATGGTAGAGGCAGCTCCGGGTGCAGAAAAGGAAGAAGACTTAGTGACAGTTACTTATGCTTCCGATGTTACTTTTGAAATTATTACAATGGACATGGCGAGTCTTACAGAAATATCCAGAGAGGGTACGGATAAAGAGAGTATCAAAAAGCAGACAAGTGTACTGATATTTGGAAGCAGTCAGGACACTTATCATTGGACTGCTGATAAAGTGATGATTGTGAGATGGAAGTAAGGTGGAGGTTATGAATTTTGTGAAGCGGGCAATGTGTTATGTCCGCAGGAAATCAGGAAAGTCAGTATTATTGTTTTTCCTTTTTCTTGTTGCGGACATTACCATACTAGGAACATTAGCTATTTTAGATACCTCATCAGGTATCAATGATGAGATACGCAGGCAGACAAATGCCAAAGTTGTGATAGAAAATCTGGAAGTAAACAGAAGTCTTACAGAGCAGGATTATCGAAAACTATTGGATATAGCCAGTATAAACAGTATGAACCGTATAGCAAAGTGTATTTTGTATCCAAATGGTTTTGCACCGATTACAGGAGCTGATGAGAACGAAATAGGACAGGTGTGTCTGATTGGTTTTGATGATATGGAAAAGGATAGTCCATTTACGGAAAATGTATGCCGGCTTGTGGCAGGTGAATTTGCAAAGGATGAAAATGAAATTGTCATCAATCAGCATCTTGCGGAACAGAATCAGATTGAAATTGGAGATGAGCTCTGCTTTATTTCAGAAAATGAGAATGGAAGTGCAAGAGTAACGGGTTTTTATCTGACCGGAAACGAAAGAAAGCAGACAGAAAATGTTTTGACGATAAACCGCATTGAAAATCAGATATATACCAATCTTTCTTTTGCTGTTGAAATGGGAGCAGAAAGGTATGAAAAAATCATTGCGTATGTGAATAATCCGGAGCAGCTATCCGAAACAGCAGATGTGATTGGAAACACTCTTGGAGAGGGACTCGGTATCAGTACACAAGATACCATGTATCAGAAAATGAAATTTTCTATTATGCAGATAGAACGGGTAACAAAGCTTGTTTTCGGCTTAACGGTGATGACCAGTATCTTTGTGGTAGGAATGCTTTTGTGTATGTGGATGAGAAACCGCAAAGTGGAAATTGCGGTATTTATAAGTCTTGGTATACCAAAATTAGAAGTGTTTTTGCAGATGATGACAGAGATTGTTTGTATCTACTCCTTAAGCTGTATGATGTCAGCAGGAGTATTTCGTGCAATAATACCATTTTTGTCAGAACTCATGGGAGGTATGGATGGGGTTCGTATGAATCTTGTATTTTCCATGCGGAATGTATGGAAAGTATGGGGAATAGGAGTAATCGTTTTAATACTGATTACTTTAATTGTTATGCTGCCATGCCTTACAAAGAAAATAAAAGATACTTTATCAGAAATGGAGGGATAGGAATGAATGTATTTCAACTTGGAATCCGTTCTGTTGTCAGAAAGCCTGTAAAAAGTATGTTATTATTATTGATTGTGTTTGTGTCAGCGAGTTTTATTTATGCAGGTTTTGCCTGTCAAAATGCCAGCATACAGACACAAAATGAAGGAAAACAGGCGATTGGCGGGAGCTTTCGGCTAGAGGAAAATGAAGCAAACCGAAAAGCTAGAATTGAAGTGTTGTCTGCAAAGATTGGGGAGAATGTCAATGGAAGTCTGGACGGATATCATAAGGAACAGTTACCAAGTGGAGAGTGGATGGTGTGGACAGATAATTCTTTTGAAACACTCACATATGGGGATATTATTAAAATATCAGAAGTGGACGGCGTTTCTGATTTTAATATTACTACTGCCAATACGGTTGTAAATCCAGTTAATTTCCAGAGAATTGAAGATAAGGACGTAGACCAGAGTTCTGACCAGTTAGGTGTTTCCCTGCGCGGTAATTTGCAGATGAAATATGATTTTGATGTGCAAAATGGAAATATTGTGGTAAACGATGGTCGTATGATGAACCGGGAAGATAAGGATGTCTGTGTGATTTCCAGAGAACTTGCAGAATTGAACGGGCTGAAAGTAGGAGACAGACTGGAGTTTAATAATTGGAAAGAAAGGGAAACTTCTACGGCTTATTCTGCTGAAATAATAGGTATTTATGATTTTGTACAGAAAATCACTCCAATTATGTCTGGAGATAGTTACAGGGCAGAAAATATCATATTTACAGACCTGCGGTTTCCTGAAAAAGCAGAAGGATGTGAGGATGATCCGCTGTATCAGTATGCTACCTTCTGGGTAGAAGATGTTAATGAATATGAAACTGTGAGAGAAAGAATCAAATCCGTAGATATTGAATGGGAAAAATATGATTTTCTTGATAATACTGGTATGAGCGACACAATGGCAGAGAATTTTAATGATTTAAGTAAGGTAAGTTCCCTGATTCTTGTATTTGTCATGGTATCAAGTGTTCTTATTCTGCTTTTTGTATTCCTATTTTGGATGAAAAACCGGGTGCATGAGATGGGTGTTCTGTTATCTATCGGGAAAGGAAAGGGAACGATTGTATTACAGGTATTAATGGAAGGGTTATTGATTGGTGCAGTTGCATTTGTTCTGGCTACTTTCTCAGCACCTTTTGTGTCAAAGCAGGTTGCTGACTACCTTGTTGGTTATCAGCTACAGGAAGAATTGGAACGAAATCAGGCAGAAGAAGGAATGGTTGCAAAGTCTGTTACAGAAACGGAAAGCAGTGTGGTAGGTGTGTCTGTGAATATTGGAACGGAAGTAGTGTTTTTTACTGCCATCTCCACAATGGGAATGATTGTTGTTTCTGTTTTGGGTTCCGGTATTTATATTGCAAGTCAGAAGCCAAAGGATATTTTGAGCAAGATGAGTTAAAGGAGTGAGCGTATGTTAGAACTGAAAAATATTTCTTATTTTTATAAATCACAAAAAGATAAAATGGTCTTGGATCAGATTTCTTATCAGTTTGAGAAAGGAAAGATGTATGCCATTCTTGGCACAAGCGGCAGTGGTAAAACAACACTTTTATCGTTGCTTGCAGGATTAGATTCTCCGATATCCGGAGAGATTGACATGAATGGAGAAAACATTGAGGAAAAAGGATTGGCAAACCACAGAAAAAATCATATTTCATTGGTGTTTCAGAATTATAATCTGATCGATTATCTGACACCTGTGGAAAATGTAAAGCTCGGAGGAAACGCTGATGCAGAGATACTTTTGACACAGATGGGAATTGATAAATCTACGAGAAAGAGAAATGTAATGCAGCTTTCCGGTGGTCAGCAGCAACGTGTGGCAATCGCAAGAGCGTTGGCAAGTAAAGCACCAGTGTTACTTGCTGATGAGCCTACAGGAAATCTGGATGAAGATACTGCAAAGGATATTGTCGAGATTTTTAAAAGTCTGGCACATGAACAGGAGAAATGCGTGATTGTGGTTACACATAGTAAGGAGCTGGCAGAGGAAGCGGATGTCATTTTGACTTTGAAGCAAGGAACAGTGGCAGCAACTGAGGATACTGTATTGGATGAAAAGATAAGAGACGGTCTTATGGAGCAGGTTGAAAGAGTTTCAGTTCCAGATGATCTTAAAGATTGAAATCCAGAAAAAGATATATCAGAAAGTATTTGAAATTGATGAAGAGTAAAAAATGAGCTAAGGCCAGTGATGTACAGTGTAATTGACCTTAGCTCATAGCATATGGAGATTATTATAAATCATGTTCCGCTTGTCGGTGTTCAGAAGTGTTCATGAAATGTGCGTCATTGGATAATAAGGTGTTGAAATTGGCAGTTATGGTATTTATCGTTGAGCGCCTTTTTTCTAAATCTTGCTTTTCCTTGACAGCAGAGGAACGTTCATTTCTTAGATTATCAATTTTTTTCTGCAGCCTCTCTGGGGAAGGTAATTTTGTAATGCCCAGCTCCTGTAATTGCTGTTTTAAGGAATCATGCAGTTTGTATTCCGACTGGTGAGCAGCTTTATATTTCTGAGGATCCGGTGCTGTTTTTGCATCCTCTACGATTTTTCTGCAGGTACGATAGGACGAACAATGCTTCTGAATAAGTTCCTGATGGGATATTTCAGAGCTTAATTCAGAAATTCGCTGTTCCGTAGCAATAATAGAATTATCAATATCTGCAATATGCTGCCTAAAGTCTTCGTAATTCAGCAAATTGTTTTCGGATAGATAGTTGAAGGTTCGGGCTGCTTCTTTCAGATTATTGAGTTGTGCCCACCGTTCAAATCCGGCACGATTGCCGGTACTCACGTAAGCAGAGAGATTGATAAAAAGCCGTACTTCTCTGGAGACGTTACGTGGAGATTTTGTTTTATGCCGGTTCTTCTCAAGGCGGAGTAATACATTTTCTTCCGTGTAATAGCTACCCAGGGATTTCATATTTGTAAAATTTTTTTGTTCCGGTGCCCGGAAAGCCAGGTTCTTTCCCTGGCGGATCTCATATCCAGCAAGTTTCATTTTTTGAAGAAACTCATCATAGTTGATGGATGACCAGATCGCTTTATCTACAGCGACTTTAAGTTTTGCTTTCCAGCTGTTTCCACGATGGTATTCCATATTTTCTTTATAAGATTTCCCTTTTTCGCCGGTTGGCATACTGGTGACAAGACCGTTTTCCTGACAAATACGGTTGCTGATCCGGCAGATTTTATGATAGCTGCGTTTGTTGGAGACATATTTATGATGGTCAACAAAGCTGGTAGCATTAAAAATGATATGGTTATGAATATGGTCCTGGTCAACGTGGGTGCTGATGACATATTCATATTTTCCTTTTAATACTTCGTCAGCAAATTCTTTGCCGAGCTTATGTGCGGTTTCAGCGTTAACCTCTCCAGGCTTAAAAGATTGAATTAAATGAAATGCCAGATTGTTGCCTTTGTCCATTACGTTCTTTTTACCTTCCTCTCTGGTGAAAGCAAATTCCAGATCAGCAGATTCTGGGGAACAGGCAAAACTGGAAATCAGTAATTTTTCTTCGGTTTTGTCCGGATTCATAATATAGTCCAGCGCTTTTTTGTCAGTCACTTTAATGGGGAAGATTTTAATATATGCCATATCTCGCTTACCATCCTTTTCAATTCTTCCATTTCTTCCGGGTACAAATCACCGGTGGTATTTACCTTTTTTGCAATCTGGTTGATGTTTACACCGATTTTGTGCATCTCTTCGTACACCTGCTTGATCGGGGTTGTGTCGGTGTTGATGATATAGCCGTCGATAGCCATTTTTCTAAGATAGGCGCCCATGTTTCTGGTCTTTGACAGAATCATCTTTTGGCGGATCAGCTTCTTTTCCTCTGGAGTAACACAAAACAATATTTGGATGTTTCTTTTTCTGTTTGACATGTCTATTTTCTCCTTCTGTACGTAATTCGGTTTTGGGGTGCTTCGGGGTTTTCAATTTAGGGCAGGGTTCCCTAAATTGCCATTTTTGCGGAAGTGTATATACACTTCCTGTCCTTGCTGTTCTACCCTATAATAGATAAATTCAGGTGAAATAGAGAATTGCAAAAGAATTTGAGAAACTGAACAGGTAGTGCAGCTCATGAAAATGTGGTATGATTATTGTCAAGATACGAGAACATTCAGAGGTGAAAAAAGAGTGGATAGAAAAGAAATCTTTGAATATGTGAAGAAGCAGTATGGAACAATTCCAGAATACTTATGGAGCAGTTCACCGGACAGTGCGGTACTTCGCCACCAAAATGGAAAATGGTATGCGGTGATTATGAATGTTGAGAGATCCAAACTTGGATTGGATGGAGACGGTACCGTGGAAATTATAGATGTGAAATGTGATCCGGAAATGACAGGAATGATTATCCAGACCTATGGTTTCCTGCCTGGCTATCACATGAATAAGCAGCATTGGATTACGATTTTGCTGGATGGAACAGTAGGAGAATCTAAAATATTGGATTTTCTGGATATGAGTTATGATTTGATTGATGGATTGCGGAAATGATAAGAAGATTTGAAAATAAGGATTTGGATCAGGTAATGTCCATATGGCTTCAGGTCAATATGGAGTCACATTCTTTTATAGAGGCAGATTATTGGAAAATAATTATGAAATGGTTAGAGAAATGATTCCAAAAGCTGAAGTATTGCTGTCAGAAGAAAATGGACAGATCAGAGGATTTATCGGTTTGATTGATACCTATATTGCAGGGATTTTTGTAAGAGCAGCGGAACAATCGAAAGGTGTCGGGACGGGACTGCTTCATACCGTTATGAAGTCACGAGATAATTTGCGTTTGAATGTATATAAGAAGAATATGAGAGCAGTGTCATTTTACCAGCATTATGGATTTCAAATTAAAAATCAGGAAATAGATGAAAGTACATCAGAGGAAGAATACATGATGGAATGGTATCGTTAGATGGTATAAAAAAGTATTAGTGCAGCTGAGGTATAATTTGAAGATCGTTGAGATGAAAATGCATAAACACTTGATTTTGCCATATGCACCATAATGGTGACAAGGTATTTACAGGTGGTGCTTGATGTTGTTTCTACTATAGGTGATACTAAAATCACATCTGCAGATGAGAAAAAATGAAAGGAGCAGATTTGATATGGTCGAATTTGGCGAACAACTAAGAAAAGCAAGGGAAGCAAAAGGAATGACACAACAGTCTCTTGCAGAACAATTATATGTAACGAGGCAGTCAGTTTCCAGATGGGAATGTGGAGACAGATATCCCGATCTGCTTACCACAAAGAAAATATCTCAGATCTTAGAAGTAAGTCTTGATGACCTTTTATCTGGAAAGGAAATGACAAAATTAGTAGAAAGAAATCCGGTTATTGAAAACAAATTGGCAAATAGTATAATGATTGCTTTATATGCATTCATAGTATTTTCTTTTACGGTAACAGTAGTGGATATTATTATTCGATTTCCACTGCAATCAGGAGCAATTGATTATAGTGATATTCAGGTTATTGCAATTAATGTTTTGGGACTTATTCTTCAAATAGCGTTTTTTGTTTATGGTTTAATTCATGCTATAAGAGGAACATTATCACCAAAGAGAATGGGAATTGTAATTTCAGCCTATTTTATAGCTATGTGCATAACCGGATCCGATAATATTTCAAGAGGTGCAACCTGGCAATTAATTTCACTTGCCGTGATGTTAATCATCCCGAATATGTTAGGTGCTATAGCATCATTTTTGTATTTTGTCAGTGCGAAAAATAATAAGTCATTGCCTATATTGATTCCGATTGCATGTATATGGGGAATAGTTCGGATTATATTAGCAAATTATGAAATGATTCGTTATGCAGGTCAGTATGTGTCAATGAATACAACGCTGGGATTGTTATTAAAGATTTGTATTTACATATTGATACTGTATCAGACTTATGTTCTTAATAAAAAGCGAAAGAATGCTATAGAAATAAGTGAGCAATAAATATGAGACTTGCAGTATAAATTCTGAAGTTACCCTGCAGTATTTTTGTGATACTGCAGGGTGTGTGCATATAGTCCGAAAATATGTTCTATTACAAATGCGGGAGGTTTTTCCTGTAATGACGAAGATCTTCTTCCCTGACCTCATATATGATTCTGTCAAGTGTTTCCAGTAATTGTTCTTTATCCTCTGGCAAGCGTCCTCTGAGTTGAAAGGCGTTGGAGGCTCCCATTGCGGCAAAGTATGTTGAAATATTTAAATTTTCCACAAGGGTTCGGAGTTCCCTGTATTTTTCAATCTCACTTTCTTCTTCCCAGTTTCCGTTTTGGATTTCCTGATACAGCTTGGATTCAGGATAAATCGTCAGCATATTTGGGCCAATTAGGAACGGATGCAGCTGATTGAAGACATCTGCGGATGCTTTTGCACCTGTTTCACCTTTTCCCTTACCGGAAATACTGGTCAGATAGAAAAAGCCATACTCAATTTTTGCCTGTTCTAATCTTTTGCATTGAGTCAGGATATCCTGCGAAGTATAACCTTTCTGCATAAAAGATAATGCTGTGTCATCTCCGGTTTCAACCCCGATGGTCAACCCATCATAGCCTGCCTGTCGAAGCAAAATCAGATCTTCATCTGTCTTATTTACAGAATCTGTAATACGGGCAAAGCAGCCGATTGTTTCGACAGAAGGCAGATACTTCCGAATAAGTGCCGCAATTTCCAGTAGTTTCCCTGTTGTCAGAACAAATGGATTTGCACCGGTTAAGAAAACACGTTTGATAGGTTTTGGGCGTGGCAAGCCTTGAAGTTTTGCCGTCATCATCGAAGTGGGATTATAGCGTAAAACCTGCAACTCTAGAAGATCACTTTCGATATCTTCCATGGGCGACATTCTGAATTTGAATGGTAAATCACTGTACAGTGTGCAGAATTTACACCTGTGATGAGTACAGCCTGCAGTTACTTCTAAAAGCAGTGAGTCTGCTTCATAGGGTGGACGCCAGATTGTGCCTGTGTAATGCATGATAAACACCTCTTATTAAATGAATTATGCACAGGTAACGAGGCAAACCTGTACATGACTGTCCCGTTGGCATCATTATAGCAAAACGCTCTGAAAATAGAAGTACTGTACTTTATTGAAGTACCTTTTATTTTGATGCAAAATAGAGTATGATCAAAAAGAAAAGGGGATGAGGTAAATGAGAAAATCAGAATCAGCAGTTAGCCGGTGCAAAACGATTTCAACTGTGCAGAAGCTGTTGGGTGGAAAATATAAGATTGAGCTTCTCTGGTATATAGGCAAGTGTGATATCAGGCGATTCGGGCAACTTCGCCGTCAGATTGGAGAAATTACTGAAAGTTCTCTTACAAAGCAGCTCCGGGAGCTGGAAACAGATGGTTTCATTCTTCGCCATGACTTTTGTGAAGTACCTCCACGGGTGGAGTATACCTTGACGGAACTTGGAGAGAGCTTCTTATCTGTTCTTGATTGCATGAAAGCCTGGGGTGATGAGAATTTGCCTACATAATCAGATGTAAATTGTAAATTCATGATTATTTGATTAGAAAGATGAGTCAAAATATGCAGGAGTAACAACATGAAACAAATATATTTACACGGGCTGGGACAGAACCCAGACAGCTGGAGTAAAGTAATAGAACAATTAGAGACTGCTGAGCATAGTGTGTGCCCTGATTTGTCAGAACTTGTTCAAGGTCAGGATATGACGTATCAAAATCTTTATGCTGCTTTTTCGGCTATGTGCGATGAAATAGAGGAAGATCTATGCCTTTGTGGCTTATCATTGGGTGGTGTATTGGCTCTTAATTATGCTATAGAACATCCAGGAAAAATAAAGGTATTGGTCTTGATTGCAACACAATACAAAATGCCTAAGATATTATTAAAAGTCCAAAATACGATATTTCGGTTTATGCCAAAATCTATGTTTCAACAAATGGGGTTTGGAAAATCGGATTTTCTCAAGCTATGTAATACAATGATGGAACTGGATTTTAGTGATTCGATATATAAGGTTTCATGCCCTACATTAGTAATTTACGGTGAAAAAGACCGTGCGAACAAAAATGCCTCTATAGAACTTGCAAATATGTTGATTGATGCTGAACTTCAAGTGTTTAATGGAGCAGGACATGAAATAAATATAGAAGCACCAGATAAACTTGTGGAAACTCTTCGGGTTTTCTTTGGAAGAGATTAATAAATTAACTCCCATTTAACTTAAGTGTGTCTAACGCTTGGTTAGATTTAACGAGCTAATATTTATACATCTTGACGATTTCTTGGCAATCTCAAAGCATAAAAATGGCACTCCTTTTTGTCGGGGAGTGCCATAATATTTTAGACGGCTATTGCATTTTATTCTGCTGGGACTTCTGTTGCTGTGAGAGAAACATATTTTTCTATCATTGCATTTACTTTTTCTTTGGTGGCATCATCTAATGATAAATATTGTTGTTTTACTTTATCATTGAATGTACCACAATCAGAATGATATTTGTAGGTTTCTCCGTTGATTGTGATTTCAATATTACTTAAACAATCGGTTGTACCTTCAGTATTCCATGTGTCACTCAATAATATATCAGATATAACTCGAATGTCCTCATTTACAGAAAGAGGTGCCTCTTCTCCTGTAAAAATGTTCTTTATAGTTACTGGTGCAACTGGGTCTACCATAAGCTGACTACTAGCTAAAGCTCTTTCTGTTGCAAATACCCACCATCTGTCATTCATATAAATCTCGATTAAGCCTTCTTGTGTACCATATTGGTATCCGTATCCAGTACCGAAGTTTGATTCATTGTCTTTGGTTGGTTGCTCTGTTGCGTCTACTGTTGATGTGATTTCTCCATCCATCATACCACAACGAGCTTCTACTGTACTTTCATGGCCAGTATCCATATATATTTCGCCATTTACCATAACCATTGGGATTAAGTCGCCACCAACCGTGACTTCTTCTACAACTTTGATACCGTAAACTTCTGTTATCTGTGCAGGATAGCTTTCTGCTATTGAACCATCATATGTTATTTCAATAATATCTCCGACTTCCGGTTCTAAAGATGGGTCAAGGTTCTTCATTGGAACAGTGATTTGGTCGGAACTTTTTAGTTCTTGACTACCTTCTACTGGTTCTACTAAATATGTTTGGTCAATGATTTCAAGAATGGTTGCTTGGAAACTAACACTTGGTGGGTCTCCAACTGGTTCTTTTTTGCCACATCCTACAAGTGATAGAATGCACATAATTGCTAAAAAGATTGATATGTACTTTTTCATAATAATTTACCTCCTCATTATTCTTTGTTTCTTCCTATCCAAAACAATCCTGTTCCGATGACTGCCGAGAGATAAATAAATCCTGCTTCTATGGTTCCAATTGTAATTGCTTGCATCATTACAATCCCTAATAAAATCAATCCTATAAAAAGGCATATTGCAATAATTACATTTTTGTTGTCTTTATTCATGGTCAATCACCTCTCACAATTGTATTGTTATTCGTTTCTTTGTTACTTGTATTTTATCATGCTAAAGCATAGATGAAAATAGACATCATGAATTCTTAAGTATTTTGTTATGGAGCACCCCATTTCTGAGGTGCTCCACTGTTATTAAACTGCTTTCGGAAAGCCTTTGGTATTGATATCTAATTCTTTGTTTTGAATATCATCTCGGGTAATTTGCTCCAGACCATTGTTACCTGCAACTATATCGAAAAGTTCTTCCACTTGCTCCGCTGTAGTTAATTTGTCATTCTTTTCTAACCAATAGAATAGCATAAGACTGATTCCCAAATATTTAGTAGCAGGAACTCTTTGACCATCTTTTGAATAATGTTTTGACATTTTGGAGTGCATACCATTGATTCTGCCTAATGTAAAAGCACCTTTGGCATGTTTACCAGCTTCTATCTGTTCATGCTGTATTTTTTCATCTCTTGCGAAACCAGGATATGCATTGTGACTATCAGTTACCATAATAGCATCACTTGCGAATTTTCCATGTAATACATTTTTAATATCATCAGTATCTGGGCGACCTAAACAAGATGGTTTTATCTGCATATTTCCACTTCGGTCTCTACCAGTAACAATGCATGTCTGATCCACACTAATACCTCTGTAATAACTTTCTCCAAAAAGCAAAGCATTTATAAAATCGGGGTCATCTTGCAATTCATCCCATAAACCATATTTCATAAGATAATCTATTTTCTCTTGTAGGCTTCTATGATGTCTTGGCATTCTTCTAAGTACAAAAATAATATGCCAGACATTAGTTTGCTGATTGAGTTGGCAGAATTTTATGATATCAGTATTCCTGAAATTGTGAATGGAGAAAGGAAAAACGAGAAAATGAATGAAGAAGTAAAAGAAGTTGCACAAACATTATCAGCGTATGCAGACTTTGAAAAAGAGAACCTCATTAAAAAAATACAAAGTCAAAGTATTATTGGTGTAATTGCATTGATGATATATTGCATCCTTGATTTTGGGGGAATGCCTGAAAAACATACATTGCTAAGGTATTTATCATCATACAGTCTTACATTAGTTTTTGTTACACCAATCACGATTTTGTTTTATACAACAGGGGTGATTGAGAAAGCCAGAAAAAATCGTAAGATATCAAAATTTGCATTAATATTTGTTTCGTGTGCAATAGCAATAGGAGTAGTATTTATTATAAAAGCAATAGTAGCTTCATTTGGCCTTTGAAGGATGAGGTCTCTAAATTCCAATTTCGAACACACGAAACTTCCAGTCTTTTGGTGAGTCTGAAAACACGCATTAATTTGAATTCTACGGAGGAAATCATTATGGTAGGAAAAATTATTGGACTTGTATCTTGTTTAATGTGTGCTTTTCCATTTCTAATTATTTCTGTCTACAATAAAGATAGTAGAGAACCCATTAATTTTTGGAGTGGAGATACAACATTAAAATCGAAGGTAAAGAATGTAGTTGAATATAACAAAAAAATGGCGTTATTGTACAAAAGGTGTGCCATTGCATTTTTAATTTCGGGAATTGGATTTATGGTTTCTCCTTATTTAGGTGTTGCCATGATATGCTTCGACTGTACACTAGGTATTTATCTCGTATATCGGAACTATAAAAGAATTTTAGGTAATTATTCGTAAGTTTAAATTTGTAACTAACAGAAAATTTCATTTTTTCAGTTCTAAAAAATCACTAATTGCGGATCAAAAACGCTTAGCAACCGAAAAGTTGCGTAATAGTTGGTAGAGCAACTAATACATAATTGTTATACTGATTGCAAGAAAGGAGGGTGCTTAAATGAATATAGTAACCATAAATTTAGCCATCAATTCAGCATCAATATAGTTTTATTACTTGCAATCTGTGCGATGCTGGTCTATTTAGTTTTTTTGCTGATAAAAGCATTGAAAAAGTATATTAAATCTGAACCAGTAAGAAAGGAAAAGGCAGAAAGCGCAAAATCACTTGGAGAAGTTTTGAAAAGACATCGAACGGAATGCAAGATGACTCAAGAATTTGTAGCGGAGACATTAGGTGTGAGCAGACAGGCAGTTTCCAAATGGGAGAGTGGGGTATCACTTAGATAAAGATACCACACCATTCCCACGCTGACTTTTGCTCAACCGATACAGCCGGAGGGCTGGATAACAAGAAAAGGCGGTATGCGCGCTCTGTCGGCGTTGCCGTGAAAATGCCGTTGCCGCCGGGGAGGGCAAGGGCATTTGAAGCGGCAGGAAAACAGGGCTGTGCTTGCGTGGCGTAGAGCCGTAAGCACAGGTCTGGTTTCAACAGCAGACTGGGCGTATATGAAAGCCCCCGTCCCTCGTCCTACGCTCCGACTTGTGGACAAAGTGTCCCGAAGTTGTGGCTACACTCCCGGAAAAGTAACAGGACAGCGGGCAACCGTCAAGGCTGAAATGAACGGGCTTACACCCGGCCTTGACCGCCACCCGCCGTCCCGCTGAATGGGTGTTCTGATTTTGGAGTGTTTCTTTTCTCATAATTGAAATGGGCGGGAAGCCATTTTAGGGCTTTCCCGCCTTGATTGCCCATCAGCAAAGCCAGACGGGACGGTCAACGGCGGCGCATGAAATGCGCCGTTCATCTTGACCGTTGACTGGCTTTGCTATTTCTCTGATAAATGAAATTTCGATTTTTAGAAATCGTTTAAGTTTACTGCAAAAACAGCCTCTTGGATAGAATAGGTTGTCGTTTCTATAACATTCGATTCATATATCCCCAAATTACAAAATTGCTCCCACATTGTTTCTACTAATTCAACATTTGTTTTTCTGTCTAATTTTGAACGTTCCACAGCTCGTTTCATAGTTTCTTCTTTACTGGCTCTTAAAACAATATAGTGTACTTCATAATCTTCTCGAACAAGGGCTCTCCATGGTTCTAAAAACCACGGCCCGACAATTCCATCTACAATTACATCATATCCGCCGCGGGCA
>SFGN01000129.1 GCA_004556565.1 Lachnospiraceae bacterium
TATTATCGGATAAAATTTGTCAAGAGCTTTTGACATATAAAATCTGATTTTATAAAATAAAGAAGGGTGATTCCAATGGACGATAAAATTAAAAAAACCATAATATTTGAAAAAGAACTGCACGACAAAATCTTTAAAATGGCACAAGAAAGTCAACGCGATTTTTCTAAGCAGGTAAAATTTATGCTCAAAGAATATATCAAAATGAAGGAAAATCAGTAATGGAAATTGCTATAATTGTCTTCTTGGTAATTATCCTTTTGACTACTCTTATTCGAAAAAATATATCAAACACTGACCCTAACTCCAAAACAGATCAGGAAAATAACAACAATATCGCATATTACGTGTCAACGGGGTTGACATTGAAAAAATAGAACCCCAAATAGCTGAAATATTTTTATATACAACAAAAAGCCCCCCGGCCTAAGCCGAGGGGCTTTCCCTATCAGAAACTTTATTTTGTTTACTTAGAGGTCTCCAACTCTGCCGCCGGATGCCTCCTTCCTTTCAGACATTATACCATACTGGTCAAGCAGCTGCTTATATTTCGGGTTAAGCTGGGTACCACGCTGGCGAAGGCCGTCCCGGAACTTCTCTTCGCCGACGATTTCCAGCAAAGTAGTCACGGCTCCACCGGCCTGCTTATAAACGAAATCCTCCAAATTCGATAAATTATACTCAGCGCCAGGTTTTGTATAGAGCCGGATCGGCGCCACAGCGCCGAGCAGTTTCTCCCAATACCACTTCATCGGCCAGCGCCATTTGTTAGAATCAAAATCATCTGAATCCACATACCGAAGATAATTCCGCAGCACACCAGAAAACCGATCCCCAATCTTGCCCGGAGCATCCAGAAATGCCAGAGCGCGGCTATCCCTCAGCTGAAGCTCTACCCGAACCCAATGACGACCATCATCAAAGCCACGCTCCGCAGCCTTATCATAAATCCGAATCATGATCTCGCTCGCCTTCCGGCCATGATAAATAGACAGGCCCTTGATCAACTTATCATGATCCCATTCCCATTCTACCGCAGTTTTCCGAAACTTGCTGACAAAACTCAGTTCCCGCGTATCCATCTCCAAAACATCAATATCCAACAAACCCTCATGATCATCAAAAGCAACATCCAAGCGCGTTAAATTCATCTCGCCTGGATTCTGGCGGACCTCATCAAAAAGAGATTCATAGTCTCCATTACCAAAAGTCTCAAAGGACCGGCAGCCCTGACCGGACATCTCCAGCCAAACGCCCATATCCTCCCTGCCATTATAATGGATACTGATACTACCCCAGTAAAGCCGATCCATATAACCCCGAGCACCCTTCACCAATTCCCAACTAACATGCTGCATACCAAGCAACTCTATAAAATTCTGAGGACTATGTATTTTGGAGGTTATAGACACCCAGTCATACATAACCAAATTCATAACTTTTTCACCAACTTGTGTAGGTAGTACCCCCCTGTTAGCGAAGGGGGGTCATACGAAGGAGCATCCTTCGTTGCAAAAAAGTTCACGCAGAGAAAGCACGCGCACGCCTCCCGGCGTACGCGCGTGCTTATTCTCTCACATTAAGCATCGGTATCTTACGAATCACCCAAAACACAAACGACCACAGAAAATACGCCGCATTGAGAAAAATTACCAACTGAAACAACAGCGCAATCACACCCATAGCCGTTGAGCCAATGAACGATGCTATGATCTGAATACCCGTCTGAAAATATCCCGTGATCTGAGTCAGGATCGTCATGATCGAATCCGGCATATTGGGAAGCTCAAAGACCAGCAGAGCCGAAAGAACCGTGTAAATCAAATTCAGCAACCCACTAATTATCATCGTGCTTCCCTCCTCTCATGAACTCGAAATAGCTTGTCCCACTAATCAGAGCCGAGACCATATCATGAGCCATATTAATAAAGCTCACCACACAAATAAACGAAACAATAGTACCCAGCACCGGACGCAGCACGTCCATAAGACCATTCTCCAGGCTGACTTGCTGCTCCTGGAGTAAGACCATATTTGTACCATCCGGCAGCGGAACAGATACCCCAGGGAATGTAAACTGATACGTATTACCACTCTGTAAAGTAGATAGCATTGTCTGAGCAAAGTCCGTAATCCAACTAGCCGCCTGATAAATAAATCCCAGCCTCTGCGAGAACAAAGACTCATATTGACTCTTAATCCCCGTAATATCCTCCTCGGATGGAATAAAAAGCCCTTTCAAACCCTCTATAATCGCACTGGCAATATTCCCGGGAAGCGAAACAATAGCATTATAAATCGTCTGCAAAAAAGCCAGGATACCAGATAAAAGCCCTGTGGCCTGATCTGACGTTGTAATAGACATATTGCCAATCCGAGGTAATACTTGATAATACACTTTATCCGAGACAGTCCCGATATCTTTTTGAACTTCACGAACACCAAAATAAAACCGGAAACCCGCCTTAGTAATCTCAGGAAATTCAGCCCCCAACGGAATTTCCTGACGCACAACAGAGCCCGGTTCTATATCTGACACATACTCGGAATCATTCACAAGCACATGAATTGACGTAGGCTCAACCATTAATGAACCATAACCGTTATATACCTGCAAATAAAGATTGGGATTGCCATTCACATAAATATAAGCCGTATCATCCTCCGAAATAACTACATCCTTATAGACATCAACATAAAATACTTCCGGAGCTTGATAAGCAATTGTAGATTTCATGTTGTTAGAATTTGTATACGTAGCTAAGCGAATAGCCCCAGAAGACAAAGAAGAAGAATTTAAAACGTCCTTAGTAACAGGCCCCATACTAGTCCATTGTCCAGTATAACGAGTACTAAAACCAAAATATTGTTGGCCTGTTTTTTCGATATGCCACTCAGCCGCCGTATCAGACGCAACTACCGCCGACATCACCGCCATAGGAGACCTACGAAGTCCATAAATCGGCTCTATCTCACTGATAAAATCAGGGGTCTCGGATGGCTGTAAACCACCCTGAATCTCCGCAAGATCACCCCACGGATCTATGCCCATATTATCAATGGTCAATATACCGCTGGCGAATGTCCGCCCACATGTGGTGGAACAAATAATAAAGGCCGAAAGAAGCAAGGATAATACACGCCGTCTTTGCATAATCCTCCCCTCCCCTCTCATATAAAGTCGGATAATCCCCTAAATCTGACCAGACAAGATAATTACCCGCATCCAATGAAAAAGACGCCTCCGACGAACGAACGAACGTAGCCTGAGAATTGTAGGAGTTGTACGTCTGGTACGTAAGTACAGCAACATCCGATCCAGTAAATCGGCTGCCGCTGAGTGCCAACGAAGCCGAATAAGCAAATTTATAGGTATACTGTCCCTCCCGCCAGTACACATAATGCGTACCGTAAGGAAGCTTAGCAGCAACAGGTCCAAAGATAGCAATATTAGAGGTCCCCACCCCATAGCTAGCATCGATACTAGCCATAGGAACGGCGACAAGAGCAAAATCACCATTCAACTCTCCCTCCTGAGCCACATAGACAGCCGTATCTCCCAGTTGATAAACGATATCCCCCTCAACGGCCACGGCCCAGCTGAGACCGCTCAACAACAGCAGGAGTATCATAAGGCAAAGCAGTCGGCGCACGAGTCCGCCCCCTCCATTCTTTCTTATATCGCTTCATCTTGGCATAAGTGTCATAACAGCCATACAACTCCGGCGAATGAACCCACCAGTAATTCCCCAGGACGTCACACTGTAATTTACCGTTCTCCTCTATAGCCGTCGTACCGTCGATCAACTGATTATGCTGGATCAAACCGAAATACCCCTGACACAAAACCACATTTTTTATCTGCTCCCGCAATGGTTTTGCCAATCTCATAAAAACCTGACTTGTACCGACTATATGCTTCCGCTGCTTCCGCTGCTGCGCAAACTCGGTCATTTCTTCGATAGACATATTTTTACTTTCAAGACTATTAAATTCCAAGTGGATTTCATCAATAAGATAAAGGACCCCGGCATAACCGTTGGAAATATTAAAGAGAGAATCCAATCCATCATACTCAATCACCTCCAACGTATCCGGCAGACCCGATATCTCAACATTGGTCACAAACTTACATCCAGGATACCGATCTATAATCTTACGGCAATACTGCACCGCCGAAAGCGTCTTACCACTCCCCTGCGGACCGCAAAAAACCATCAGCCCTTCCGGATCAAAATACTCCGGATGAGCCGCACGAAACTCCGACTTATACCGAGCACTGCGAAACAAGCCAACCGGACTCTTCGAGCCTTCCAATAATTCATTCTGCATCCCACCACCTCAAAAGGACTTAAACATCAGCTTGCCGCCAAAGGCCGCGCGAAGGAAAGTCGTAACGATCAGATCACACATATAAAAGCAGATCGTCACCGGAAGAGCTATCGTAATACACTCCACGTAGAGCGATATAATGTCAGAAATAGCCATGCTGCTACGCTCCTTTCTGTTGTTCAAGAGGTGGGCCTTTGGCCCACAGGGGACGGGAGATGCGGTTGTTCATGGCCTGCGGGCCATAGGACGGGGAAAAAGAAACGGGAGCACCCCCGAGGGCGCTCCCGTTTCAGGGTGCTTAGAGAGAAAGTTTGCCTTTCTTAAAGGCTGCCATAAGGGCACGGACGCCTTTCCGACCAGCCCACCACATGAAGACCAGACCCACGGAAATACCCGCCACAGCGGCCAAAACCGCCACGATAGTACTCACACTGATCTGAGTCTGCAAAGCTGTGATAACCGGCTGAAAATCGGTAAAGGTCACAACGCTGCTACCACTAGTCTCGGCTCGTTCCTCCCTTCTTTTAAATTTCTGGGTGCGGGGAGTGGATTCGAACCACTGTTTCCGGGCTGAGAACCCGACGAATTAACCCTTACTCTACCCCGCAAGATGGACGCTGGAACATTGCCGAGTGAAGCCTGATCCCATGCTCGCGACAAAGATCTACCAACTGAGTATTGATCATGACCTCACACCTATATAAAAACTCTGTCCGATTGTACGCCTGACGAAGCTGCTCCAACTGATCTTCCAAACGAGCAACATCGGTACGCAGCTGCATCACCTCATCACTGGGAGACAACCGGACAGAGAGCTCTATCGGTCTACGCCGGAATAATGAAATCCACCTTCCCGTACCGGTTATAGCCGACTCTAACCTCATCCCCCAACGCTGGATCATAGCCATCCAGTTTTTTCATCGTTACCGACACCGCCTCACAGCACACACCGGCAACTCCATCCTCGACCCATTGGAGGTAGATGTTATAGCCCTGTATCTGCTCTCCGGTCTTGCTGTCCTTAAAATCATACGGACGCATACCCACGATCTCTTTAGACATCTTCCTTACCCTCCTTATTAAAAAGAATATTTTTTTCAGATAACATCTGATTGACTTAATTTTATATTATCGGATAAAATTTGTCAAGAGCTTTTGACATATAAAATCTGATTTTATAAAATAAAGAAGGGTGATTCCAATGGACGATAAAATTAAAAAAACC
>SFGN01000026.1 GCA_004556565.1 Lachnospiraceae bacterium
TACGACGATATCCATCACTCCCGGCTCTGTTTTTGAGGTAAATAAAAATCGTCAAAGCCAGTAAAATCAATAGATTTAGGCTTGACAGAATAGGAAGGATGAGACAAATGAATGAGTTAGTCAAGAAGATAATGGAAAAAAACAGGAAATCAATCGATGAAAATTTTAGAATTATTATGGAAAATAAGTTGCCAACTGCTGAGTTGATAAAATTAGAATTTGAGAGTATTAGAAGTTTGATTGACTATAGTGAAAAGCTGGCGCTTGAAGGTGAAAGTGCTATTGAAACTTTAGAATAGGTTCTGCTGATAAAAACGGTAAAAGGGAAGGTAGGGTTTATATATGGTAGATGCAAAAGAAATGAAAAAAATACTTCGTGCAAATGGGTACGATTTTATTCGCTGTAAGGGTTCTCATTTTATGTATTCAAATGGGAAGAACACAATAGCGGTAAACAAGGATTTGAACTGTATGGTAGCACGAAGGTTGATAAAACAATATGACTTAGAATATGCGAAATAGGAAGGAAGCAACTATGGATTGGATGGATTTTAACAGAGATGGAGAAGTAGATGGATTTGAAACATATGTAGGATTGCAGATGATGGCAGGCAGTCGACAGGAGGCAATTGCACTGACGGGAGATGATGCCTTCTATACCGGAAGTGATTCTTTGGAAGAGGATGAAGACGAGTTGACAGATGAACTTGAAATGGCTGGGCTCGATGTAGATGAACTTGAATACATGGATGAGGACGAACGCAGAGAGGCTCTGGAAGATGCAGGGCTGGATCCAGATGATTATGACGAATTTTAATGAGGAGGCAGGGAATTTGAATTTCCTGCCTTCCTGTCATGATTGCTCCATGGTTGTTCACGAACCAGGCAAACCAGGCTACCAGGTTCTGTCTCAGGAAAACAAACAAGAGTTGCGAGAAGTCGAAAGTTCTGTTTTACAAAATACACATAATTTGTTATAATATCAGATGGATTATTGTGTCTTGTGCACAATGGGATAGTGTATGGGATTAGGGCATACAATGTGTTTTCTGTTTGCTACAATTTCGGAGGAAGAAAGATGGCTGTATCGTATAACAAATTATGGAAATTACTAATTGATAAGGGGACAAACAAAACAAAACTTCGAAATGCGACGAATATGAGTAGCAGTACGATGGCAAAGTTAACAAAGAATCAACCGGTTGCGATGCCTGTTTTAGAAAGAATATGCGCAGAATTAGAATGCAATATAGAGGATATTATGGAATTTTACAAGCTTGATGAAGTGAAGCTTGAAATGCAGCAAAAGGAGGAACCGTCGGATGAAAGTATTCAATAATGTTACAGATATCGTTCGCAACGATATGGCGGTTACAATGAAGAAGGGGAGTAAGGTTGCGATTGCTGCAGCATGTTTTTCTATGTACGCCTATAACGAATTAAAGAAACAGTTGGAGAATGTAGATGAACTGAGATTTATATTTACATCACCTACTTTTGTTACTGAAAAGGCAAGCAAGCAGAAGCGTGAATTCTATATTCCACGCATCGGCAGAGAGCAGAGCCTGTATGGTACTGAGTTTGAGATTAAGCTTAGAAATGAAATGACGCAGAAGGCTATTGCCAGAGAATGTGCAGAATGGATTAAACGTAAAGCTATATTCCGTTCCAACACTACCGGAGAAGCAATGGCTGGATTTATGACCGTTGATAACAGAGAAGAGAAGGTGGCTTATATGCCACTGAATGGCTTCACTACAGTTGATATCGGATGCGACCGTGGTAACAACGCTTACAATATGGTCAATCGAATGGAATCACCATTCACTGAGCAGTACATGCAGATTTTTGAGAGTATCTGGAACGATAAGGACAAGCTGCAGGATGTTACAGACGTTGTAATAGACAACATTACATCTGCTTACAATGAGAATTCTCCGGAGTTTATCTATTTCATGACACTGTTCCATGTGTTCAGCGAATTCCTGGATGATATTTCAGAGGATGTACTTCCTAACGAGGCTACAGGTTTTAAGCAGAGCAAGATCTGGAATCTGCTTTATGACTTCCAGAAGGATGCGGTACTTGCAATTATCAATAAGCTTGAAAAGTATAATGGCTGTATCCTGGCAGACAGTGTAGGTCTTGGTAAGACATTCACGGCTCTTGCAGTTGTAAAGTATTACGAAAACAGAAATAAGACAGTGCTGGTTCTTTGCCCTAAGAAGCTGGCTGAGAACTGGAATACATACAAGGATAACTATGTAAATAATCCGATTGCTTCTGACAGATTGAACTATGATGTTTTGTTCCATACAGATTTATCACGTAATGGTGGTTTTTCTAATGGACTTGATTTGGATAGATTGAACTGGGGTAACTATGACCTGGTTGTAATTGATGAATCACATAACTTCCGTAACGGTGCCGGTACACATGCCAATACCGTTGAGAACAGATATGTGAAGTTAATGGATAAGATTATCCGTGCCGGTGTAAAGACAAAGGTGCTGATGCTTTCAGCTACTCCGGTAAACAATAGATTTGTGGATCTGAGAAATCAGCTGGCTATTGCATACGAAGGTGACGCAGAGAACCTTGATAGTAAGCTGAATACAAGTAAGTCTCTGGAAGATATCTTCCGCCAGGCACAGAAGGCTTTCAACGCATGGAGCAAGCTGGATCCAGAGGACAGAACGACAGATACACTTCTTAGAACGCTTGATTTTGATTTCTTTGAGGTGCTGGATAGTGTAACGATTGCGAGATCCAGAAAGCATATTGAGAAATATTACAGTACAGCAGAAATTGGTAAATTTCCTGAGAGGTTGAAGCCTATATCATTAAGACCTAACCTGACTTCTTTGGAATCTGCAATCAGCTACAATCAGATTTATGAACAGCTGATGCTGCTTACACTGTGCATTTATACGCCGTCAAATTATATCTTCCCAAGTAAGCTGGATAAGTATATGGATTTGACACATAACAAGGGTGCAAACCTTACCCAGAAAGGTCGAGAAGAAGGTATCAGAAGACTTATGAGTATTAACCTGCTCAAACGATTGGAGTCTTCGGTTTATTCCTTCAATCTTACCTTGTCAAGAATCAGAAATCTTATCACTAATACGATTTCTGCAATCGATAGATTTGAGAAGTATGGTAATGCCGATATCGATATGTATGAAGCTGCTGAAGATGAATTCGATATGGATGATGGCAATACTGAATATTTCACAGTTGGTAAGAAGGTAAAGATTGACCTTGCAGATATGGATTACAAGAGCTGGAGAGATGAACTGAAAGCTGATGCAGAGGTACTTGAACTTCTGACTCTGATGGTAGCTGATATTACTCCGGAATATGATACTAAGCTACAGACTCTTTTTGACCTTATTTCCAAGAAGGTTGAGAATCCTATCAACGAAGGCAATAAGAAGATTCTTATCTTTTCAGCGTTCTCAGATACAGCAGATTACCTGTATGAAAACGTAAGTACTTTCGTGAAGAAAAAATATGGTTTGGATACTGCAATTATCACCGGTACCACAGATGGCAAATCAACGATAAAGGGATTGAAGGCAACACTTAACAATGTGCTTACCTGTTTCTCACCGATATCAAAGGGGAAGGCAGTGCTGATGCCGAATAATGATTATAATATCGACATTCTCATTGCAACTGACTGTATTTCAGAAGGTCAGAACCTGCAGGATTGTGACTATCTTGTAAACTATGATATTCACTGGAACCCTGTAAGAATTATACAGAGATTTGGTCGTGTAGACCGTATCGGAAGTAGGAACAAATATATTCAGCTTGTAAACTTCTGGCCGGATATGACACTGGATGATTATATCAATCTGAAATCTAGGGTTGAGACAAGAATGAAGATTTCCATTATGACTTCTACAGGTGATGATGACCTCATCAATGCAGAAGAAAAGGGTGATCTGGAATATAGAAAGCAGCAGCTTAAGAGACTTCAGGAAGAGGTTGTGGATATCGAAGAAATGTCAGATGGTATCTCTATTATGGACTTAGGTCTTAATGAATTCAGACTGGATTTGCTGGAATATCTTAAGACGCATCCTGATATGGATAAAAAGCCGAGAGGACTTCATGCAGTTGTGCCTGCAACAGAGGAACTTCCAGAGGGCGTTATCTTTGTTCTTAAGAATGTGAATAACAGTGTAAATATTGATAATCAGAACAGAATCCATCCGTTTTATATGGTTTATATGGGCGTGGATGGTTCCGTAATATGTGATTATTTGAATCCGAAGCAGCTCTTGGATGATGTTCGTCTGCTCTGCAGAGGAAGGAAAGAGCCGATTAAGGAAGTATATACAATCTTCAATGAGGAAACAGAGGATGGAAGAAACATGGCTGAAATGTCAGAGCTTCTGAGTGATGCTATTAATTCCATCATCGATGTCAAGGAAGAGAGCGATATTGACAGCCTCTTCTCAGCTGGTGGAACTTCGGCACTTATGTCTGATGTATCCGGATTGGATGACTTCGAACTAATCTGCTTCCTGGTTGTGAAATGATAAATCAAACTTTATCAATTGTCGCGGCAATGAGTCAAATGCTCATGCAAGCATGGCACTTGACTCATTGCTCGCGCAAGTAGAAAGGTTGGTGATTAGATGCTGGGATTACCAAAGACCACGGAGTTTAACAAAAGAATTCCAAAACAGAAGTTCTATGAGAATTTGGAAATATCGCCTGCATTAAAGAAAGTATTTGTAGATCAGGTAAAAACAATCTACTGGAGAAATAAGATTGCTACAACGACTGTAAACCTTGCACCGGGAACCGATGTAACAGAGATAGAGGTGTTTGAGGTAAAACTGAGTGAGCAGTCACTGGATGAAGGAATGCTTCGTCAGATGGATAAGGAAATACCTTATCACATTCTGTTTCTCCTGGAATATCAGGGCAAATATCAAGCTTGGATTGGATATAAAGAGGCTTCTGCATCCGGAATCGCTGCATTCAAGGTGAATAAGTATTATCACACAGAATGGATGGAAGAAGTTGACCTGCCGGTGAAGCTTGAAGGATTGGATATTGATTCGGTCTATGAGAATTTCGTAAAGCAGATCGCAGGGGATAAGCTGCAGGCAGTAGAAGCTGGCGAATCCCTGAAAGATACAGTTGCCAGAGAAGAAGAAAAGGAAAATCTAAGAAAACAGATTGCCAATCTTCAGGCAAAGATAAAAAAGGAAAAGCAGCTGAACAAACAGATACAAATGAACACTGAGCTTAAGAAACTCAAGAAAGAATTGGAGGCAATGTAATGGACGATAAATATACACCAATTTCCCCAGATAGTCCTTTCGGACAAATGTTGGAAAAATTCAAAGGGGTTGATGTTTCTAAATTGACATCAGTTTATCCCACATTTGATTATGAGGCTATAAACCGACAAATGCAGGAACATCTTAAAGATATTGAAATAGAGCCTATAATTCCAGATGGATATTTTGAGAAGACACAGGAATATCAACAAAAAAGTCTGGAAGTGTTGCAGTCTATCAACGAAAATACTGCAAACCTTTATACAATGGTCGAGTTGATTAGCAAGAGTAATGATAAACAGGACGAACTGATTTCTCTGATGACAGAGGTGCTTTCATTGGCAAAAGCAAAAAGCAAGGAAGAAGCAGATACTCTGTTCAAGAAAATTATGAGCAAAATCAACGATACTGCCGATAGCGTAGATTCGATAATAAAAATCGTGGGCTGGGCGACAACCGTATATAATATGGTTCTCCCTCTACTACCATAATGGAGGAAAAACTAATGGATAAAATGAGAATGGAGTCAATTGATATGACTGCTCAGAATATAGAGAAAATCGGAGCTCTATTTCCTAACTGCATTACAGAAACGGTAGATGAAAATGGAACTCCAAAGAAAGCAATCAACTTCGAACTATTAAAACAGATGCTTTCAGGAGATGTTCTTGATGGTGATGAGGCTTATGAGTTTACTTGGGTAGGAAAGAAAGCTGCAATAGTTGAAGCAAATAAACCTATTCGAAAAACACTCCGTCCTTGTCCTGAAGAGAGTGTTGATTGGGATAATACAGAGAATCTATATATTGAAGGTGATAATTTAGATGTGCTTAAGCTATTACAAGAGAGCTATTTTGAATCAATCAAAATGATTTATATCGATCCTCCGTATAATACTGGAAATGACTTTATTTATAATGACGATTTTAAACTTACAACATCAGAGTATTCAGAGGAAATAGGAGAATATGATGAAGATGGATATCGGTTGTTCAAGAATACGGACAGCAATGGCAGGTTCCATTCTGATTGGTCTTCTATGATTTATTCAAGACTAATGTTGGCAAGAAATTTATTGTCTAAGGATGGAGTTATTTTTATCAGCATTAATGATAAAGAGATAAGTGGTCTGAAGGATATTTGTAATGAGGTTTTTGGCGAGCCCAATTTCCTGGCTACGTTGATTTGGGATAAGAATCATAGTGCTCAGGCTGGGATATTTAAAGTATATCATGAGTACATTTTAGTTTATTGTAAAGATGTTTTTCAAATAAAAACACCAAAATCTATAGAACATGATTTGTTTGAGGCTGGGGCCATGAAAAAAGTATCTGGCAGACATCCAGCATCAGAATTTACATTTCCGGCAGGAACCAGGTTTGACGCACCAGATGGAACTGTTCTTGAGGGCGAATATGGCGAAACAGAAAAGGTGGTTGTAACTAAAGGTCGTATGATCGCAAAAGACGGAAAACTGTTGGAAGATGTAACCTTAAAGGCAGGTTTTACTCAAGCTAATCAAATGAAACAGTATTTTTATGGAGATAGGGATAGTCTGGTAGATTCTCAGGGGCAAAAAGTTGTTGAGTTCTATTTTAATTCTACAGGCAAAATAAAAATAGTTAAAGAAAGAAGCGTCGAATCACCACAAACAACTTGCCACTATGGTACGCAGGGCGCAGCGTCAACAGAATTAGCAAATTTATTTGGAATTGAAGAGAGTCCATTCAGTTCGCCTAAACCAGTATCGATGCTAAAGGATTTTATTATAAGATTTATGAATGATGGAGATACAATATTAGATTTCTTTTCAGGTAGCGCAACGACTGCTCATGCTGTATTTGAGACAAATCTTCAAAGTAGTATGAATGTTAAGTACATTCTTGTTCAGATTGCTGAAGATTTAGATAAAAGTCTTAAATCGGCTCAAAAAGATGCGGTTAGAACATTGCAGGTAGGAATAGAATTACTAGATAAAATAAATAAGCCTCATACGATTTGTGAAATAGGAAAAGAACGTATTCGTAGAGCAGGTAAAAAGGTTTGTGAAAGCACTTCTGGTAATTCCCCAAAGCTTGACGTGGGCTTTAGAGTACTAAAATTAGACGATTCTAATATGAATGATGTATATTACAGCCCGGCAGAATATTCACAAAATATGTTGGCTATGTTGGAATCTAACGTTAAATCAGACAGAACGGACTTAGATCTCTTATTTGGATGTCTTCTTGAATGGGGATTACCATTGTCGCTGCCTTACAGCTCAGAGAAGGTTGAAGGGTGCACAGTTCACAATTACAACGATGGAGATTTGATTGCATGCTTTGATGAGAATATCCCTGATTCTGTAATCAAGGCAATTGCAAAACAGCAGCCTCTTAGAGCAGTATTCAGAGATAGCAGCTTTGCAGGAAGTCCATCAAAGATTAATGTAGGTGAAATCTTTAAGCTTATGGCACCAGATACAACAGTAAAAGTAATCTAAGGAGGAGAGGCTAATGAAGCTACAATTTAAGCATCAGAAGTTCCAAGCTGATGCTGCAAAAGCTGTAGTAGATGTTTTTGCAGGGCAGCCATATTTGACTCCTTCTTATATGATGGACAGAGGTACTGGTAATTACCAGATGTCTTTGACGGATGCGCAGGATTTCACTGGCTGGGGCAATCAGCGAATTGTACCGGAACTTAATAATCAGATTATTCTGGATCACATTCAAAAGATACAGAGAGCCAATCAGATAGAGCCTTCATCTAAGTTAGAGGGTACATATAACCTCACAATTGAAATGGAGACCGGTGTTGGTAAAACATATACATACATCAAGACTATGTATGAGCTGAATAAGCATTATGGATGGAGCAAGTTTATTATCGTTGTTCCAAGTATTGCTATTCGTGAAGGTGTATATAAATCATTTCAGGTAACTCAGGAGCATTTTGCGGAGGAATATGGCAAGAAGATTAGATTCTTTATTTACAATTCTACCCAGCTCACTGAGATTGACAGATTTGCATCGGATAACTCCATCAATGTTATGATTATCAATTCCCAGGCATTTAATGCAAAGGGCAAGGATGCCAGAAGAATTTACATGAAGCTGGATGAATTCAGATCCAGAAGACCAATTGATATTATTGCAAAGACTAATCCGATTGTTATTATCGATGAGCCACAGTCAGTAGAAGGAAAGCAGACCAAGAAGAACTTGGAGGAATTCCATCCTCTGATGACACTTCGTTATTCTGCTACACATAAGAGTGACAGCATCTACAACATGGTTTACCGTCTGGATGCAATGGAAGCTTATAACAAGAAGCTTGTTAAGAAGATTGCGGTAAAGGGTATCCAGGAATCAGGAACCACAGCTACAGATAGCTATGTATATTTGGAGGGAATCAATCTTTCCAAGGCAGATCCGACCGCAACAATCCAGTTCCATGTGAAAGGTGCATCAGGAGTTAAGACAGTTTCCAAGAAGGTTGGAATAGGATTTAACCTTTATCCAAACTCCGGAGAAATGGAAGAATACAAGAATAACTTTATCGTAAAAGCAATCGATGGCCGTGATGACTCTGTTGAATTTATCAATGGAATTAAGATTTATGCCGGTGATGTAATTGGTAAGGTAAGTGAAGAGCAGCTTCGTAGAATTCAGATTCGTGAAACGATTCTTTCGCATATTGAAAGAGAGCGTCAGCTGTTCTACAAGGGAATTAAGGTTCTTTCTCTGTTTTTTATTGATGAGGTAGAGCATTACAGAAAATATGATGCATCAGGAAATCCGGTGAATGGTATTTTTGCAGATATGTTCGAGCAGGAGTATGAGGATATCATCCAGAATCTTCAGCTTGAAATCGGTGAAGATGACTACATTAAGTATCTGCAGAGTATCAGTGCCAAGAAGACTCATGCAGGATATTTCTCTATCGATAAGAAGGGACATATGATCAACAGTAAGGTTGGCCGTTCTGAGACTTCCTCAGATGATGTTGATGCATATGACCTTATTATGAAGAACAAGGAACTTCTTCTGGATCGTAATCCTAAGAAGTCACCGGTAAGATTTATTTTCTCTCACTCAGCACTGAGAGAAGGTTGGGATAATCCGAATGTATTCCAGATTTGTACTTTGAAACAGAGCAGCAGTGACGTGCGAAAACGTCAGGAAGTTGGTCGTGGTATGCGTCTTTGCGTTAATGAAGACGGTGACCGTATGGATGAGAACGCACTTGGAGCAGATGTTCATAACATCAATATTCTTACTGTTATTGCCAGTGAGAGTTATGATAAGTTTGCAAAGGGATTACAGTCTGAGATTGCTGAAGCTGTTAGCAGCAGACCGCGTAGGGTTACAGAAATCCTAATCGAAAATGCCAGAGTGCATGACAAGGATGGTAATGAGGAAATCGTTGATTCTGCGATGGCAAGGAGACTGATCCATTATATGATTAAGATGGATTACATTGATGAGAATGATGCTTTGACAGATAAGTTTTATGAAGACAAGGCAAATGGAGAAGTAAGCTTTGGTACCGAGATGGATCAATACAAGTCAGATTTTATTGTTATTCTTGACAGTATTTATGATGATACCAAGTTGAAGCCGGAGAATGCCAGAAGCAACAATGTTGAGCTTAAGGTTAATCCGGATAGGCTTGCTATGCCGGAATTCCAAGCACTGTGGAGCAAGATTAATGCAAGGACTGCATATGTGGTAGATTTCGATACAGATGAATTGGTTCGTAAGGCAGTAGCTGCTCTTGATAGCAAGCTTCGTGTGCCGAAGATTTTCTTCAAGGTAGAGACTGGTTCCATGAAGGAGATTAAGTCCAAAGACGATCTTCTTGCAGGTTCATCATTTGAAAAGCAGAAGTCCGGTACTTATGATCAACACAAGGTGGCCGCAAATACAAGTGTTAAGTATGATTTGGTTGGTAAGCTGGTTGAGGAAACAGGACTTACAAGAAAAGCTGTTATTCAGATTCTAACTGGAATTCAGCCTTCTGTATTCAATCAGTTTAAAGATAATCCGGAAGAGTTTATTATTCAAGCGGCTAAGCTTATCAACAATGAGAAGGCTACAGCAATCATTCAGCATATTACTTATGATGTTTTGGATGACAGATATGATACAGATATTTTCACTGATGCAACGATTAAGGGAAAGTTGGATGTGAATGCTATGAAGGCAGATAAGCATCTGTTTGACCATATTGTTTATGATTCAACCAATGAGCGTAAGTTTGCTCAGGAGCTGGATGTGGCATCAGACGTTGCTGTATATGTAAAGCTTCCTGATGGTTTCTACATTTCAACACCGGTTGGACACTATAATCCTGACTGGGCGATTGCATTTAAGACGGGAACTGTAAAGCATATTTACTTTGTTGCAGAGACAAAAGGTTCCATGGATACATTAGAACTTCGTGGAATTGAGGATGCAAAGATTCACTGTGCAAGAGAGCACTTCAAGGCAATCAGCGGTGAGGATGTAGTTTATGATGTTGTAGACAGCTACCAGGCATTGCTTGATAAGGTTATGAAGTAAGAAGGGAGAGATTTGTGCATGGCAGATGCTGATAAGTATTATCCAAATTTAACATGGCCACAATTCGCTATGTGCAATGACGATGCAACAGGCGCCTTTGAAGATATGTCAAGGCGTCTGTTTTCCCTGGAATTTTTAGGAAACGGTACAGTTCCGCATTCAGATCATAACAATCCGGGAGTAGAGGTGCTGCCAATTCTGGAGCAACCGCGAGAGGATGGATCTAAACAACGAAAAATCAGTTTTCAGGCAAAATACTTTGAAGATAGAATAAGTTATTCCAAAATTAAGGATTCGATGAATCAAGCCATTAAGCATTATGGAGATGAGCTTGATTTGATATACCTTTTCTGCAATAAAACAATTACAACTACAACCCAAGGATATAAAGATATTGTAGCTTTGTTAAAAAAGTCCGGAATTGAAATATATCCTATTTCCAATGCCGAAGTATTTGACTTGGTCGCTAAACATAAAGAACTAGCAAATTACTTTTTCTTGCCACGACGAAGACCTGGCGATGCACAGATGGATCAGATACATGCAGGTATTATAGTTAATAATGTTGCCGTTAGGGATTGTGGTGTCTGTTCAAGAAAAACAACTGAGCAGATCGTCGATCCTAAATTGCTTCAAGGTTTTGTTCAAGAAAAAATACAGACTTGTAAATCTTTACTTCTAGAAATGAAGCTTGATAAGCTCCGGGAAGAAATCGACAAGATATTTTCATATAGGCTTATTGGAATTGAAGGAGCCGAAACACTTTTATTTTATAAGCTGATTTTAGAACTGCATGACGGAAAGGATGTTGATTTATCAACTGACGGTCTTACAGATCAGTATAAGAGCGAATTAACATGGATGCTAGAATATTACCAAAAGCCAATTTCGATTGGTGCATATACATTTACACACCATTGTGTGGAAAGTCAGACCATTGTTTTGGATAAGATGTTTGCATCACAACTGTGGAATGATGTAATTGGATTGTGTAAGGAAATTGTAAATGATTCGCCTTCAGATATTATTGACATAGTAAAGCAATACTATGGTCTGGCATTGTTCAATTTACAACAATATGATGCAGCATCAGATATTCTTAAAGGACTTTATCAGAAAAGTCGAAAAGAAAACATTTTAGTTTATTCGATATTTGCAGAGATAAAGATTATTAACTGTGCATGGAGAGAGGGTCACTACGAGCAAAGAGAAAGATTGATTGAACTGATAGATCAGTTGGATTCTCTGAAAGATAATAAGCAATATACAGGCAATAAAACTCTCGTTGCGATGCTTTATCTTGAGTCTGCGTACAATCTTGGAATTAATGAGAAAGCATACCTTGAAAATGCAATTCAAAAATACCAAGGGTTCGCTGATGACGTTAAAGAAGAAGAGGTAATAAAATACCTGTATGCACTCTGTTTAGAGCTGAATGGCAGTATTGAAGATGCTGAGCAGATATATTCTGAACTTTCTTGGAGAAATGATGCCAATATAGCTTGCAGATATTTAATTTGTAAGTTGTCGCAAGCAGAATATACGGAAGTGGTCAGATTATACAGCGAGGTAGATGGTTCTATTACGAATACGAAACTAAATAGTTTGTACTTGACTGCATTGTATTATGAAGATAAAGAGCATTATCGGGAAAAACTGAAAGAAGCGTTATCCGAGATTTCTGATGATCTTGATGGAATAATAGATATTGCTTTTGGAGTACATGAAAAATCATATTTAAGGGATGATGTTATTCCACTTATAAAAAAACATATAGATACAGGATTGGGTAAACTGGTGTTCCTGCAGAAAACAGAATTGCTTGCTATTCTGTCTCATGCTGATGAATTGGAACTTGTTGTAGCAGTGCTGAAAAATATTCAAAATATAGAGACATTGAATCGCTATGTCGTGAAAGAAATCTATGATTCTGCATTTGCTATCAGTAATAGGGAGTTTGCGAATCACGATAAAGCTTTGATTAAATCAGATAAATTGGAATCGGCAGAAGCAATTGCAGATATGTTTTTAGAGGCAAACGTTTCGAGGAAAGAATTCTTGCAGATTAAATATCTATGTGCCGGAGCTAAAGAAAAAAGATTCAGTATGCTGAAATATGCAAAAGAACTCTTTGAGATTACCAACGAAGAAGGTTTGGCAAGAAATATCATTGCTATGCTATTTGAAAGAAATGAGACAGATTTCAATGCATATGCCCCATATATAACCGTGTTGAGCAATTCTACTAAACCTGATTACTGTATGGCGGTCGCATCTGCAATGTTGCGTTTGGGTAAAACAGAGGAAGCCGATTTATATGCATACAAAGCATTGTATTATTTAAATGGTGAAGAAAACTATGAGATATACAAGAATTATTTTGGCTATCACAATCAGAATCTAAACAGGTATCATGATGATGTTGAATTGAAGAGAGTTAAACATAATTGTGTAGTTACACTTGAAGAAAATACTCCCGGAAATGGACAGAAACCAAAAATCATCACAGTATGCCTTGATTCGGAAAGTGAATTCTCAGATCCAAGTAATACAAGTTTAGGGGTTCGACATATTCCGACAGGAAGTTCTTTGTATCTGAAAATACAGGGTAGCAGTCTGAATCAGATATTGAAAATTGAAGATATTATCTACCGGATAACTAATATACAATCCAGAACTGATTTCGCAGCAGGCTTTATCTTTAGGAAAATAAGTGCACACCCAGAGAAATTTGATGGTGCAGTACTTGTGTTGTCATCGGAAAAGCCTGAGGATTTGATAGAAAAACTCAAATCAATGACGGATAGAACGGAACAAACAGAAACATTGCTCAATTTCTATCACTTCAAAGAAAATGAAATAGGCTTGCCTATAGATTCTTTTATTAATGGAGATTACGATCGGTATATTGACGCATTAACAATGCTTCTTCAAGCAAAAGATCAGGCACTTTATACCGGATTCCCGACGTATGAGGATGAAGAAAACCAAAGATATATTCCTACATTATCCACTTTGGTCTTGCTAAGTTCTATGAATATACTGAATGTGCTTGGAGGAATTAAGAGTAGTTTACTCCTTCCAGCGTCGTATATGGACTTCTTTGCTGAAAGATACAGCAAGGCTAAAGAAACAAGTCTTGTGTCACATGGAAAACTGGTTAATGTAAATAATCAGTTAACCTTGATTCAAGATGATCTATCTCATGTTGAAATATGGGAAAGAATTATAGATTTCTGTACGGAATGTGAGAAAATGGATGTATCAGATGATGACCGTATAGAATTTTCTATCGGAGACATAAATGGAGAGCAATTAATTGCTGCTGCACGCCTGCATATGATTCAGCTGGATGCTTTCGTATTAGCGAAGAAGGAGCAAGCGACTCTTTTATGTGATGATTTATTCTTCAGAAAATAGCCACATATGGAAAAATTAGAAACATAAACTTTGTTTCATTATTACGGCATTATGTGGACGATGATTTTGTGGTTCCTATTGTAATGGAATTATCAAAGACGAATTATTTATATATTCCGCTCATGGCTAGGACTGATGAAGAAGCGATTGAATTAAAGAAGAATATATTAGATGGTAAATTGAAGAAAAAATTCTATAGTGATATGTTGATTGCGTATAATGCA
The DNA here is from genome assembly GCA_004556565.1 of Lachnospiraceae bacterium. Lineage (GTDB taxonomy): Bacteria > Bacillota > Clostridia > Lachnospirales > Lachnospiraceae > Schaedlerella. Next base: position 14,500 of record SFGN01000026.1, read on the forward strand.
GCTTGGAAAAAAGTTTTGCGTGAAATGTTTGGTGAAGATGTAGAATTTGAAGAGACAGAGTAATGATTATGCGTGATAAAGTATGCGATATTAGAGTAAAGTATCAGTAATTATGAACTAAAGATATTGGTATTTTGCAATAGTTGTTTATGATATTAAAATGGGGATGAAAGATTTGGATACACAGGAACTTGTTGGTATGCGTGTTATGAATACGAGCACACATGCGATTGGAACAATTGAATATATCCGCGATGGGATTGTGGCTGTAGATTACCATGGTGATATCAGCAAGTATTCTTATCCTTCTGCTTTTGCTGGATTGTTGGAGTTGGAAGATGAGGAGTTGCAGGAAGAAATCCAGGACGCAGGAATTGGTGCGTCATTTGATAATTTCAAAAGAGACTATCGTTTTGCAATTATTAATGAGATTGATTTTTTAAAGGCTACAGGAGGTAAGAAGTACAAAATCATTGACGGTGAGAAATTACCTTCTAAAAGTGGAGAATACTTGTATGCATTTGACACGGATACGGATTTGCATTTTCCTGATGGAACAGCAATTAAGTTGTGGTTCCCAGATAATATCGTTCCAGGTTATGTGGTGTCATGTGAGGATTTCACAATTCTTATCAGAACAATGGAATACATAGGCGAGTCAATTGAAAGTGTGGAATTTACATCAGAACAGTGGCAATTGCTAGAAGCACTTATGGAACGTCTTGAAGAGATGGAGCCAAGTGCTGGTTCTTTGGCATATGAAATAGCCTGTAATGGAAGAAAACAGATTACAAAATGGCAAAGTATCAAGTGCGGACAGAATCAAGCATTTAATAGGGCTACTTCTGAGGGAATTACCTTTATATGGGGCCCTCCTGGGACTGGTAAGACAGAGACCTTGGCAAATATTGCACTTGAACATATAGAAAATGGACGACGAGTGCTGATGCTTTCTTATAGTAATGTTTCTGTAGACGGAGCTCTTTTTAGAGTAGCCAAGAAAGCAGATCTGCCTGATGGTATGGTCATTAGATACGGATATCCGAGAACAAAAGAATTATTAGAGAGCAAGACGCTTACTTCATATCATTATGTATTGCATAAAAATCCTGAGAAAGCTGTAGAATATCAGGAACTGAATGAACGGAAGAAAAAGCTCAAAAGGAAAGATCCTGAGAGAATTGAGATAAATAAGAAACTCAACAAGATACGAGAGTATCTGTTAGAAGAGGAAAAAGAGCTAATTCATAGATCTGCCTTTGTTGCTACAACTGTATCTAAGGCGACGGTTGATAAGGCAATCTATACACAAAGATTTGATGTTGTGATCTTTGATGAGGCCAGCATGGCATATGTGCCTCAGATTGTATTCTCAGCGGGAATTGCTAGAGACTATTTTGTGTGTCTTGGCGACTTTTGTCAGCTACCGGCTATTGTTCAAAATAATGCAGAAGAGAGGCTGAAAAGAGATATTTTTGATCACACTGGGATTACATCAGCTGTTGAAAATAATCAGGGCCATGAATGGTTAGTGATGCTTGATTTACAATATCGTATGCATCAGGATATTGCAGATTTTGTAAGTGAGAATATGTATCAGGGAAGGTTGAAAACATCTGAAAGAATATCAGATAGCCGTAATGAAATTGCGGCATGTCATCCTTGTCCGGATGCAGCAATGTCTTTGATTGATCTAAGTGGTATGTATTCCGTCTGTACCAAAACGATGGATGGATCACGCATTAATATTATGTCTGCACTTATGTGCTTGCGATTAGCCGAAAAGAATATAAGCCAGTATGAAGTAGGCATCATTACACCGTATAGTGCTCAATCAAGATTAATTTTATCTATGATTAGAGATATTCAGGAATATGATAAAAGATGGCTTAAAGTATCTTGCGCGACAGTACATCAGTTCCAGGGATCTGAGAAACCAGTGATAATATATGATGCTGTTGATTGTTTTAGAATGCCATATCCAGGCATGTTACTTACATCGCTGAAGAATGATACTGCAAATAGATTGTTCAACGTAGCTCTTACGCGTGCAAAGGGAAAATTTATATTGGTCGCGAATATAGATTTCCTAGAAAGAAAAAATATTTCGAAGAAACTTATTTTTACAAAAGCAATGAACCTTATTCGAAAAGAAGAGCATGATGTAGAGGGAAATTATGCGTTGGACGAGATGATGCCGTCGGAAGCTGAGGAACCTATTGTTTATGTTGAAGATAGGGAGACAAGCTGGGAAACGTTTATCTCTGATATCAAGACAGCCAAAAGCAAGGTTCATATAGATGTGCCGGACGTTATTGATGATAATGATGAGGCAATTGCCGAATTAATAGAAATACTTGCAAATAAAAAAGCTGAAGGATTGGAGATTTGCATTAGACTTCCGGAAGAGGTTGATGTACCGGAGGGACTTCAGGGATATACAAGAAAATTTGGATATGTCACTAATCCAGTAACGATTATTGACAAAAAGATAGTTTGGTTTGGTCAGCCATTATATGCAGCAGACTTTATTTCAGAAGGCGAAATTTTGGATACAGAATATTTCCCTTGTATGAGATTTATAGGCGCCCATACGGCAAGGTCTATACAGGCATTTTTAGAGATGTAAAAAATTAGGGTGAATACGATTGAATTTTAATGATAATCCTGAGGAGTTAAAAAGAGAAGAACAAGAGATATTAGATGCTTTGATATCACGAATGGATCGTGTTCTGCAGAGTCTTGACAATAGAATGAGAAATTACGTTGCAGAGGCAAAAAACGCAGATATTTCTGTTAATCCAGATTTATATTTGTCGCAGATTTTGGCGCAGCAGGGCATGAAGGATACTGCAGAAAATAGGAAAAAAATACTGCAGGCAAGGGATGAATTATATCATACAAGGTTATTGCTTCATTACGAGGATTCTCATGGTAGTGGGATTGATGAAGTAAAGGTTGGACTCCACTCATGTATGCATGGAACAGATCAGTTTGTTACAGCATGGACTATGCCCTTGTGTCGTCACTATATATTGGATAATGCATCGACAGAGTATGAAAGCATAGTTAAGGGGAAGCATGGAGAAGAATATCACACTCAGTACAAATTGCTTGTGAAAAATCAGGTAACACTTCGATTTACACGAGTAATAAAAGCATTAAACATGTTCCCTGGTATTTTTGATGATAAAACATTGGAAATGATGAAGGGAAAAGGATTCATGAGTGATAAATTTCTGGATGAGATGATTAAGAGGTTTAATCCAGATGATTATGATCCGGATGCAGCTGCAAAGATTATTTCTGATGAGTTTTTACAGGAATTATTGGAGCGCAGATCTACGCCTGAATTTAAGAATATTGTATTTTCTATTCAGAAGAAGCAAGGTGAAATTATTCAGGCTTCATATGATAGGGATATGATTGTACAAGGCTGTGCGGGATCGGGTAAATCTATGATTATGCTTCACAGATTACCGATTCTTTTATACGACAATCCGAATAGTCTTAGTAGAACGAATCTGTATGTTATAACACCTTCTCAGATGTATATTCAGTTGGCTGAGAATATGAGACATCAGTTGGAAATCTCAGACATCAATATGGGTACAATAGAGCAGTATTATGATCATTGCATTGCTAAGTATGCAGGTCATAAAGCCGGTGAGTATGGCAAGATTAATTATGGTTCCAAGATTAGCTCGGATAATGAAAAATATGTATATTCGCAGAAATGCATAGCCGATATTATAGCTTATTTTGAATCAATTGGTAAAAACGAAGTGTCTTTAGATAAGGCTCATGCGTTATTTTCAATAAAAGAAAATGATAAGCGTCCCGCAGATACATATGCACAAAGAATTAGTAACAGACTTTTGAAATTGCAGGATGTAATGAATGCCAATAATGAGGTTGTAGTTAAATACTTCAAAGGAATAAGGGATTCCTTGGATGCATTATACACTTTGAGTGTGACATTGCAACATAGAAAGAATGAAGTAATTAGAGAAATTACAAAGCAGATTTCTAAGAATGAAGAGGAAATTGCAAAGGCCAAAAAGGAATTAGAAAAGCTTAATCCAGAAGAGAATGCTGTAGCTATTCAGAATAGAAATAACACAATAGAAGCAGCAGAAAAGAAGATTGAGCACCTGAGAGCAGAATTGCTTTCGATTGAAGCGGATGAAGAGTACTTTAATTCTCTCCTTGGACTTAATGAGAAAATTGAATCTGTACTTGAACCGTTCACTATTCTTAAGAATGAGTTTAGCCAGAATACAGTAAAAGACATTTATGAAGCTATAAATCGTACAGGGCAGCTGATTGGTGGATTTTTTATGTTGTCCTGGGAATTTTCGAAGATTGAGGATAAATATGCAGATTATCTTGGCGCAATAAGCAGGGATGTTGATAACGCCGGAAAATGTATTGCTGTTCTTCAGAGCACGACAGATAAATATCTTGATTTTGACTATTACAGCAAAATTAGAGAGGAACGGGAAGAACTGTCTGGTGCAAGCGCAAATGCAATACGAAGTGCCTATGAATTAATAATGGGTAATATTGGAATCAAGCCAGCAGAAAGTGGAAATATTAGAGCTATAAAGTGTTCACCTTACATATATTTGCAAGTGCTTTATTGTTATCAAGGAGCTCCATCATACAGAGAATCACTGCTGGCAATAGATGAAGCTCAGGGTATTGCACCTGAGGAAATTAGGTTACTGAAAAATATCAACGGGAACAATGTTGTCTTTAATATGTATGGAGATGTTTATCAGCATATTGAAGGTACAAAGGGTGTTGATAGTTGGGATGAATACAGAGAAATTGTAGATTTTGATTATTATGAGATGCTGGAGAATTATCGAAATGCTTCTCAAATTACGGAGTATTGTAACCGTGTATTTGGCATGAATATGAATCCGATCAATACTCCTGGTAAAGGTGTTCATGAACTGCATACGGATTCAGAATTCAGAAATGAAATGATAACACAGTTAATGGATACACAAAGGGCGGGGCTTGCTGCAATCCTTGTAAATGACGATGCGGAAGCAAGGAGTCTTATGGACATGTTTTCCTCGTATGAGCAAAAGTTCCATGATATGACAGATGAAGAATTTAGTATTCATAGAACCAGATGGAATATCATGAGTATTGATGATGCGAAGGGACTTGAATTTAGTTCTGTAATAGTTCTCTCCGGTCGAATGAGTAGGAATGAGAGATACATTGCGTTTACGCGTGCACTTGATGATTTGTATATTTATCCTGATTTGCTAGATGTTACCGGATTTGAGAAGAAACCAAGAAAAAAGAAAGACGGTGAACAGGAAAGCGGTAATTCTGAAGCGCAGAACCAGAAAACAGAAGATTCGAATCGGGTGGCGGAAACTGTTGTAAATGTAAAAGACAAGCCTAAGCATGGGGCAGAAAAAATTGAAAAGAATCATTCAAAGAGTGCAGTGAGAGAATATTTCGAAAGCAACGGATTGGAAGTAGTCGATAATCGAGACCAGGGTGGAAGGCTCTGGGTTATTGGTGAGAAAGTGGCTATCAGGAATATAGTAAACGCCGCAATTGCTAAGTTTGGAATATCTGGAAAGTACGCAGTCGGAAAAGAGATTAAGAATAAAAATGGATGGTGTACGAAGACGGATAAATAACATGAAGGAAGGGTGTAGAAATGGCAACTTCAATAGAAGTACAAAAGCAAAGTGTTAAGCAGTTATTGGAGAGCGGAAAAGCTCATCCATTTGTAATACCAGAATACCAGAGACCATATGCTTGGTCTGATGATCAAGTTATCACATTGTTTGAAGATTTGTGGGATTTCGCCTCTAGTCAGGAGGGCGAAGAAACTCAGGGTACATATTTCTTAGGGACGGTTGTTTCTTATGAAAATGAAAATGGTGAGCAGGAAATTATCGATGGGCAGCAGAGAATTACATCCTTGTTTTTGCTTCTTCGTGCCATATATACAAAGCTTCAAGCTGCAGATACAAAAAGTAAGGAAGCAGTTAACTTTATTAACCAGATTGAGCCTGCAATATGGCGTACTAACAAGCTAACAGGTGAGGTTGATTATTCCAATATATTGTTGGAATCAAGAGTTGTTAATAATGAAGGAAATTCAATTCTTAGGGATATCCTTAAAGAAGGAAAGACTGTAGATGGAGCCAAAGATAATTATTCTAAGAATTACAATAAATTCTTGGAACTGTACGAAAAAGCCAGTCAGGACAATCCTTTGATTATTTACGAGTTTATCTATTCAGTGCTGAACCAGGCTATTTTGCTTCCTATTACTGCAGATACGCAGGATACCGCGTTGACAATCTTTTCAACACTGAATGATAGAGGGCTTCCTCTTTCTGATGCGGATATCTTCAAAGCAAAGATTTATGGACAGCTACCTGCTGAAAAGAAAAGTGAGTTTATAGACGAATGGAAAGAACTTGATGATAAAGCTGAATATGCCGGAGAGAGTATACAGTCTTTATTTTATTACTACATGTTTTATCTTCGTGCGGTTGAGAAGGATGATAAGTCTACAACGCCTGGTCTACGTAAATATTATGCTGGAGCTGGTAATAAGTTCTCGAAATTGTTTGATGATAATTTGCTCAGCAATTTGAAAAAGATATTAAACATTTGGCTAGTGGTTAACAAAAAGGAAATAGTAGAAGGCGAAGCATGGACAGAAAATAAGGATATACAGAAAATACTGGATGCGCTAAATTCGTATCCTAATGAATTTTGGAAGTATCCAGTGATAGTTTATTATCTGCAGCATAGTGACACCGAGGATTTTGAAAAGAATTTTTTAAAGTTCTGTAGAAAACTGTTTGCTGATTTGCTGTCCGTTTATCTGGAGATACCTACAATCAATGCAGTTAAGTCAGCAATTTTGAAATTAGATGTTTCTATTATTGGAAGTAGTAAACCAAGCTTTGAATTTAGAACTGTAGATAGTCAGGTGCTTGCTGATAGGATAAAAAATCCTCATAGAAATGCAGTTCGTATGCTTCTTAAGATTATGGCTTACGAAGAACAAGATGAGGTACTTCCTGACAAATGGGAGATTGAACATATTCTTCCACAAAAATGGCAGGCTAATTATTTTTTGAATATAAGTGACGATATCATCAAGGAAAAGATAGAGCATATTGGTAATAAGATTCCTTTTGAAAAGAAGCTCAATATCGTTGCTGGAAACGGATATTTCGGAAAGAAGAAAAAACAGTACGAGGAGTCTGGAATTGTCATTACAAAGAATATGTCAAAGCTGGATAGTGATGACTGGAATCTTGATAATATTGCTGAACGTGATATTCGTGTTTCAGATGCATTAAAAGCTGTGTTGAAGAGATGGAATGATGAGTATGTAGCAGATCCTGTAGTGTCAGTAGATACCGCAGCTCCATCTGCAGAACAACTTGCTATGATTGAAGAATTTAAGAAGAAGGGATGGGTGTAATCCTGACGATTATGGGAAGGAGGGTTCTATGGACAGTACATTAAAGTATTACAACCAAAATGCAGACCAGTTTGTTCAGGGAACTCTCTCTGTAGATTTTAAGCAGACGCAGGATAGATTTCTTGCAAAGTTACCAGAAGATGCATATATTTTAGATTTCGGATGTGGCTCCGGTCGTGATACAAAATATTTCCTTGAAAATGGTTATCAGGTGGATGCTGCAGATGGCTCAGAAGAGCTTTGCAAAATAGCTAGTGATTATACTGGAATCAAGGTTAAACAAATGCTTTTTGGAGAGTTGTGCGATGTTGATAAGTATGATGGCATCTGGGCATGTTCGTCCATACTTCATTTATCAAAAGATACTTTAGCTGATGTACTAAAAAAGATGGCAGCAGCATTAAAGGATAGTGGAGTAATTTATACATCCTTTAAGTATGGTGAATTTGAAGGTGAACGAAACGGTAGGTATTTTACAGATTTTACAATTGAAGCTTTTAAAGAATATTTACAGAATATTCCGGAACTTCAGATAGAGGAATACTGGATTACAGGTGATGTAAGACCTGGAAGGGGTGAGGAGAAGTGGCTGAATCTGATTTTGCGAAAGTCGGATATTCATTAACAATTGATGGAAAATATTATAATACGCTGGATATCGAGTCATTTTCTCTTATGATGAAGGATCCTTCTTATTGCTATAAGTTCTATTGGCTGGAAGCAATTGTGCAGCTAATATCTGAGGGCATAAGGGAAACAACCTTCGATGCAATTATTGATGAGATGATTTGCAATGCCTGGTATTCGGTAAGAGAATTCCACATCCACTTGAGTGGAATGCAGCCCACTGGCCAGGTAAGAGATGGTTTGGAAAGAGCGGTATTGCTTCTTACTGAGCTTTCAGATTTACCGGCAAATGCATCCAAGGTTGAAATAAAGAATGCAATTACAGAGCATAATCCTGAGTTGAAGGCTTATAAAGAGCAGCTTACTAACATGGTTCCATATCGAGCTCTGGCAGGATTCTTTAATAAAAGCAGTGAGGCCGCAGACTGGGGAAGTATTCGCAGAATGACCGCTTACATAGAACGAATAAATAGGGATACTGTGCTTTTGCCATACACATTGGGTGAGGAAAGCAAGCTTAAGAAGAAAGTTTATTTTCAGGATGCCTGGGTGGAAATGATTCAGGATCAGACGGTATCGATTTTGGGCTGGATACAGTACGAGAAGGTGAAATGGTTGCAGAACAATAATCCTGAAGTTCCCGGATTAATTTATAAGTTGGCTCCAATGGATGAAAAGATGCGTAAGCTGAATAATGTTCGTAAGCTCTGGGAAGGCATTCTGGATGTTAGTGATATTAGGGATGTGTTTACAGATGAGCCGGTCGTTTCAAAGCAGTATGATGTAGATCATTTTATCCCATGGTCATTTGTTATGAATGATGAGTTGTGGAATCTGATGCCGATGGATTCATCACTGAATTCTTCAAAGAGCAATAGGCTTCCGAAATGGAATCCATTCTTTATCCGGTTTGCTAAGAATCAGTTTATTATGTATCAGCTGATTCATGAAAAGGAAGGCATTAGAAAACTATATGAGCCTTGCTATAGGGATAATTTGCATTCCATCTGGGCAGGACAGGAGCTTTACCGTAAGGGTAACAGTGAAGAAGAATTTATGAATATCTTGCAGAAGAATATGCAGCCTGTGTATGATTCTGCCAGAAGACAGGGATATGAGGTTTGGAATAGAGGTTGATAATATGCGACTTAGAAATGTTCTGATTGCTGTTAATGATATGGATAGAGCAATCAGATTTTATAAAGAAATATTTGGTTTGCAGGTAATTCTGGATCAGGACGGCAATGTGATAATGTCTGAGGGATTGGTACTACAGGATGCAAAGATATGGCAGCGGTTCCTGGACAAGGAGTTGATTCCAAAGAATAATATGACAGAGCTTTATTTTGAGGAGCCTGACATAGAAGGTTTTGTTAAAAAGTTGGAAGGATCGGACTTTGAAATAGAGTATGTTAATGAGTTGATGGAGCATTCATGGGGACAGAGGGTTGTAAGATTTTATGATCCAGATGGAAATCTTATCGAGGTTGGAACTCCGGTGAATTAGGAGCTGATGATATGGGTAACGAAAGCGGTACATGGATAATGTATGGTGTAGACTGGGATGATCCGGAGTGTATTCATACAGTAGACGAAGCAATTGAATATATCAATAAAGTAGGATTCCTGCCGCTTTTTAAGAATGAGATTCCGGGATTTTCACTTGAGGAGCGGACAGTTCCTGAGTATTGGTGGTGCGAAGATCCAAAGGTGGATCCGTGGATGTGGCGAGAAATTATCGCTAGAAGCGGTAAGGTAGCATATGGCAAATTCTTTAACAAGAAGGCTGGATTTATTTCGGTGGAATGGTTGCCGGTATTTGCAAATTACCGTAGGGATGGTTATGACTTCGATGCTCTCTATGAGGATTGTAAGGCACCGCGGAAACACAAAAAGATAATGGATAATTTTATAGAGGATAAGGTAGATTCAGAAATTCTTTCCAATCAGCTGAAGGTAATGGCCGGATTTGGAAAAGATGGAGAGAAAGGTTTCGATGGAGCTGTCACCACTCTAATGATGCAGCTATATCTTTGCAATTCTGATTTTAGAAAACGCAAGAATAAAAAGGGGCAGGAGTATGGCTGGAATGTAGCGGCATATTGTGCTCCGGAGCATTTATGGGGATATGATACAGTGACTGCTTCGTATAAGGAAGATCCTAAAGTATCTTGGGAAAGAATTGTAGAGCACATACATGAAATTTATCCGATTGCTACTGATAAGCAGATAAGGAAGGTGCTGAAATGAATATACAAATATTTGGTACGAAGAAGTGCAATGATACAAAGAAGGCAGAACGCTTTTTCAAAGAGCGTGGAATCAAGTATCAGTTTATTGATATGAAAGAAAAAGGCATGAGCAAGGGAGAGTTTACATCAGTGGCTCAGGCCAACGGTGGAATCGAGAATATGATTAACTGGGAGGGCAAAGATCAAGATACTCTTGCGCTGATTAAGTATATTGCAGATGAGGATAAATTAGAGAAGATTTTGGAGAATCCTTCTGTGATTAAAACTCCGATTGTTAGAAATGGAAAGCAGTCTACCTTGGGATATCAACCTGAGGTTTGGAAGGGATGGAGCTGATATGCGTGAGCAGGAACAGAGGAAGGTATCCTTCCAGGGAACAATTAAATCAGTACAACCAAGATCTAATGTGTGGAAATATCGCTTAGATAATCGTACTCATAGTATGACTGGTTACAATATCTTTCTTACAGGTATTGATGATGGTGAGGAGAGGGATTTCGTTATTGCTATTTCTGAGAAGCAGCAGGAAAAGTATAAGTTCCATATCGGTGATGAGATAAAAGGGACTGGCTGGACAAAGAAATATCCTGAATGGGAATATGCTGATTATTATCGCACAGGAGCACTTAAGAAGCTCCAAGAGAATAATGTAGTTCCGATTAAGGATGATTCGCCTTGGTTGTCAGAAGTTCCTGAACTGTCTGTATATGATTGGCGTGGCTGCAGAATGCTCGATAAGAAGTGTTGGAGCGGTAAATGTTTCCAGTGCAAATGGGCATGTATGGCCAATGTTACGATTGAATATAATTGGGGAGTGACTCAGAAGTACAGATTTGAATCGTTCTGTTATGGCCCGAAAAACTGTAAGTTGTACAAGATGGGTAAGCCAAGAGCAGTTCCTTATAAGGATTGTGGTAGCGGCTATGATGAAGGCTGGCTGGATGAGATTTGTACAGAAAATAGAGATGATGAAGAATAGGAGGCGACTTTAGTGCCATTTAAGATAGTTCGTAATGACATTACAAAAATGAATACAGAAGCCATTGTCAATACGGCGAATGACCATGCGACGGTTGGCACTGGCTGTGATAGCGCTGTATACAAGGCGGCAGGTTATAATGAGCTTCTGAAATATAGAGAAGAAAAGATAGGATTCGTGCCAGAGGGTGATGCTTTTATTACTCCGGGTTTTAAGCTGCAGGCAAAGTATATTATTCATGCTGTAAGTCCGCTCTATATGGGCGGTGATCAGGGCGAAGAAGAAAAACTTCGTTCCTGCTATAGAAAGAGTCTGCAGATTGCAAAAGAGAATGGCATTAAATCTATTTCATTTCCACTGATTTCTACCGGAGGATTTGGTTATCCAAAGGAAGAAGGAATGCGAATTGCAGTAGATGAGATTAATGCATTTTTGCTAAGTAATGAAATGGATATTTTCCTGGTAGTTTTTGATACGAAGGCTACGCAACTGGGAGAGAAAATATATCCTGAACTAGAAGCATACATAGATCATAATTATGTTAAGGAAGCTAGAGAAGAAGAGTATGGTGATGTTTATTTTGGTTCCATGAGACCAAGCGAGCCTGGCTATGACAGGTACCTCTCTAACGCCCAGATGATTGAAAGACGTACCAGGAGGAACGCTGAAGCACAGAGAAGAGAAATGGCCGACTTTAGTGTTCAGGCAGCGCCTTCTGTAGGTGCGGTTCCAAAGGCAGTAAAACCTTCTTTTATGGGTTCAGTATTTAAGAAGGAGCAGGCAAAACAATCTGTTTCAGATGAGGCATTGTCATTAGACGAATGCTGTGACGAGGCTCCTTTCTTCGACTTTGAAGAACAGCATGAGAGTAAACTTCAAGAACGAATGAAGCATATGTCTGACACTTATTCAGAGTATCTAATGTATCTGATTCGGGAAAGACATATGGAGAATGCTGAAGTTTGGAAGCGAGCAATCGTAGATAAGAAGATATTCTCCAAAATTAAGAACAATGTGAATTATCATCCCAATAAGCTGACAGCTCTATGTTTATGCGTTGGGGCAAAGCTGAATTTGGATGAATCAAAAGATTTGTTGGCAAGAGCCGGTTATGCTTTATCGCCTTGTGATAAGACCGATATTATTTTCTCATATTTTATTGAAAATGAAATTTATGACATGATTGAGCTGGATATTCAGCTTGAAGAGCATGGTTTGCCTTGCATAATTTCATAGACTTTTATGGTCGCTTTCAAAGAGACCGGTTTATAAAAACTTTTTCGTATAATGAGTCCATCAAGAGAAAACACCATAAGGTGATTACATTTTAGGAGGGCGATTATTATGCGTAAAGGATTAACAGAAGTAGTATTTATTTTAGACAGAAGTGGTTCTATGAGAGGCCTTGAGGCTGACACGATTGGTGGCTTCAATTCCATGATTGAGAAGCAGAGCAAAGAGGAAGGCGAAGCTTACATCTCTACAGTACTTTTTGATGATCAATCAGAAGTTTTGTATGACAGGGTGCCAGTGGGCAAGGTAGAGCCGATGAATGATAACCAGTATTATGTGAGAGGCTGCACAGCCCTTTTGGATGCACTGGGCGGAGCAATTCATCACATTGCGAATGTTCATAAGTATGCCAGGGAAGAAGACAGGCCGGAAAAGACGCTGTTTATTATTACAACTGATGGCATGGAGAATGCCAGCCATAAGTATTCCTTCGATAAAGTGAAGAAAATGGTTGAAAAGGAAAAAGAACAGTATGGATGGGAGTTCTTATTCCTGGGAGCAAACATCGATGCGATAGAAGTTGCAGGAAGATTTGGCATCGGAGCAGACAGAGCCATTAACTATGAGTGTGACAGAGAAGGCACAGCTTTGAATTATAAAGTGCTTTCCGAGACGGTGTCTGCGGTTCGCAGATCGAAGAGCAGAGTCGAGATGGATGAGGCAGTATTTGCTTGCTGTGCACCGATTAGAGAGGATTATGAGAGACGTCATAAAAGCAGAAGGGCATAAGGGAATTGGAGGTGGCATTTGATGCGAGTTGATATTAATAGCATAGTAAAAAGTGCAAAAGGATTAGCAAAGAATGCTACTGGGTTTGTTTCTAAAAATAAGCATGCACTTATTGAAGGTGGATTAGCCGGAGCATTAGGAGCTGTAGGAATTGATAGCTTAGTTAAAGAAAAGAAGCATAAAGAAAAAGATCGTCTGTATCAGAAGGAAATTCAAAAACAGAATGCTGAAATTGCTGTTTTAAAAGATGCAGTAGATGAGGCTGAAGAACTTAAAAAAGTTAATGCTGTACTGGTAGATGTTATTGAAGAATTAAAAGATGAGGACGCTGAAGCGGATTCAAATATATCATAAGGAGATTTTCTAATGGGCGAATATGTTAAAAAGAAAAAAGATATGGTTTTTCAGACTGTTGAATCTCTTCAGCAGGTAGTCAATATTGTCAATGAAGCAGCGGCGGCAGTAAATGACAAATCAAGAACTATCAGAGAGAGTGCGATTCCAGAAGTGCTGACAGGTGCATTGGGCGCTGGAATCGGTGGAATTGGATCTTTTGCTGCTTTATATGGATTGGGTACAGTTGGATTATCGGCAGCAGGAATTACTTCTGGATTAGCAGCAGCTGGTAGTGTTGTTGGTGGGGGAATGGTAGCAGGTGTATTCGTGCTAGCGGCTCCTGCTGTAGTATTGGCAGCTGGAGGCGTTGGTGTGGCGGCATATCTCAAGAATAAACAGCTGAAACAAGAAAAAGAACGTTTATATAAAGAGGCTCTAGCCAAACATGAAGCTATTATAAGGATGATGAAGGAAGAGGCTGACGCTGATAAAGAGAGATTGGACTATCTGCAGAGTTTAAACATTTTATTGCAGCAGGCTATTAAGGACTTAAAGAAGGATCTTGGAGAAGTTGCATGAGCAGATATAAATACACAGAAACAGAACAACAAATGAATAATGTTCTTGCATATCACGATCAGGAATTGAAGACAATTAAAGAAAAACGTGAATCCATAGATGCGCGTGGGACAATTGATGCGTCAATTGAGTTACTTAAGAGTCTTGGATATGGAGATAAGGTGTCGGAGATTGCACCCACTGAAACAAGCAGGAAAAAGGAAGTTATCATTCTTAGAAATTGGCAAGATATTGTAAATGACGCTGAACAGAAAGTGGGAGATGCTTGCGAACTCGAAGACCTTTTTACAGAAGAGGAACTGTGCGAAAACTCAGAAGCCATAAGGCTCCTTAATCGTGAATTCAATGATCTTCATAAGCTTGATAAATATGATGTTGGTATTGCAGCATTGGCAGCTATTGTTGGTGCTATTGTTGATATTGTGTTGGTTGGAATACCGGCTAAGGGTCCAGATGGACTTGAGGCAGGACCACTTTCTGATTTTATTCGCAAGAAATTCGATGAGGTGTTTTCGCCTGAAGAAATGGAAAAGCTTGCTAATTCAAAGAAAAGCAAGGTCCCTTTTGACGCGCAGGATAATAGAAATACAACAGAATATGTTGAAGGAATGTCTGCATACTATCATAGGTTGTTGTCACTGGGGCATGATCCGTTATTGGGATTTGTATTTGGTGTCTATGATATTATGCATGGAACGATGACGACCATAGACAAATCTGGAAAGATTGTTTGTCAGGTGATGAAAAATTATGCTGATAGAAAAGAAAGCGATATTGTCTCGGCTATTGCTAAGCAGATAATTCATTTTAAGTCTGATATTACAACCTCTATGGGATTACCTGCTCCATTGATGGGACTGTTTAACTTATTGCAATTTGGAAAAATCGGAGAAGAAGAGCAGACAGTAGCTGAAATTGTCCAGGGAATGTATTATGAAGGTTTTGATTTTATTCATTTCTGCTCACAATCAATGTCTGTGATAGTAATAGAATTAATTGTAAGGCTTGGTTATGCCATAAAGAGAATAAAGGAAGGCAATAAAATTAATGACAGCATTCCTATCTCTTTAAATAGAAGTAAACATCCCAAACTCGCAACTATGCTGTTTATTGGACATACGGGAGCTACAGCAGTGAATGCAGGGAAGGTCTACTTTACTAAGAATCCGATGGCAATCAATTATCCTCAGTGGATGGCTTTTGCAAAATATTCTTATAAACAGCTTAGGTGGGCAGTTATCCAGAAACCTGCAATGAGAGATGCGTATGTTGAAGGCGTATTGAATAGTGAATTCAAGGCTATTTCTGAGGAAACAGATGCATTGTTCGAGGAATTCTGCGTTGGAAGATTTGTAGTATTTGAATAAGTTTTTATGGGGCGGCCGTTTGGCTGCTCTAATCATTTGAGACGGTCGCTTTTAAAGAGACCGGCCAAAAGAGGGCTTGTGATATAGTCATATCATCAAAGGAAAGGGAGGTCGTGGCTTATGAAAAAGAATATTTGGCTTGATGGTATGATGGGGCTTGTTGTCGGAGATGCACTTGGAGTTCCGGTACAGTTTTTATCAAGAGATGAAATAAAGAATAGACCGGAAGGACTTGTGACCGGAATGGAAGCAGGCGGTGTTTACAATATGCCGGAAGGAACCTGGTCTGATGACAGCTCGATGGCATTGGCGACACTTGCAAGTATCATAGATAAGAAAGAAGCTGATCCAGCTGATATTATGATGCGTTTTGTAAAGTGGGAGCTGAAGGGAGAATATACACCTTTTGGCGAAGCTTTCGACCAGGGCAATACCTGTAGCAACGCTATTTATAAGTTTTCAAAACTCCCTGATATCAAGACCTGCGGTTCTACAGGGGAATATGCAAATGGTAATGGAGCTCTTATGAGAATTCTTCCAGCGTGTCTCTATTACTACGACAGACAGAAAAAGGTTTGCACCTCTGAAGATGAAGCAATAGAAGGTATTCATGTAATCAGTGGGCTTACTCATAATCATATTAGAAGTAAGATGTGCTGTGGTATTTATTATTTTTGTGTCAAGAGCATTATCGACGGCGTTAAGAAGGAGCAGAAACCTGTCCTTGGGGCTTTGCTACAGGAAGGAATTGATAATGGCTTGAAATATTATGGGAGAGATATTAGCAATCTGACAGAAATGGCTTACCTGGGAAGAATGTTTCATTTGTTTGAATTCAAAGATGTTCCTGAAGAGAAGATTAGGACTTCTGGATATGTAATTGATTCTATTGAGGCAGCAGTATGGTGTCTGATTACGACGGACTCTTATAAGGATTGTATGCTTAAGGCGGTTAATCTTGGAGATGATACAGATACGGTAGCTGCAATCGCTGGAGGTCTTGCCGGATTATATTATGGATATGAGGAGATTCCGAAGGATTGGCTTGCGGTGATTAAGAAGCGTGAGCGGATCGAGGAAATGTGTGAAGGATTGGAGTGATTATAGATGGATAGAAGAACGAAGAATGTAGAAATTTTCAAGGATTCCGTCAAGCTTATGAATGGCAGCAGTAGATTGCAGCAGGCGATTACGGAATCACAGAATAAACAGAAGTTATATTTGGAAACAGAAGATGTTGCGGTTCCTGAGAGCAAAGGTCTTGGCTGTAAAACTGTTGTTTCAACGAAGAGATGTTTTGAGGCAGCATCTGTTTATGCAAGAGCAGGTGAGAAGGTAGCAGTACTTAATTTTGCATCTTCCACAAATCCTGGCGGTGGTGTGACACATGGCAGTTCTGCTCAGGAGGAATGCCTTTGCAGATGTAGTACGCTGTATCCTTGTCTTGATATTGATATGATGTGGAATAAGTTTTATAAGCCTCATCGCAAGGCAGGAGATCCACTTTATAATGATGACTGTTTATATACTCCCGGAGTGGTTGTATTTAAGAGCGATATTTCATTTCCGGAGAGAATGGAGGAAAAGGACTGGTACCAGGTAGATGTAATCACCTGTGCTGCACCTAATCTAAGAAATATGCCAAGTAACTTAATGAATCCTTTTGCAGGAAATGTTCCGGCGGATATTGAAGATGATGGGTTATATGAATTGCATCTACAGAGATTAGAGAGAGTATTTAGAGTGGCAGCAGCAAACGGTGCAGAAGTTCTTATCTTAGGAGCTTTCGGATGTGGAGCTTTTTGTAATCCACCAGCAGTTGTTGCTAGAGCCTTCAAAGCGGTACAGGAGAAATATGCTTCTTATTTTGAGACAATTGAGTATGCAGTATTCTGCGGTGGTCATGAAACTCAGAATTATGATGCCTTCTGTGAAGTGTTTGGAGCAGCAAAGAAATATGATTTGAGTAGATTTATTGAAGCTCATGAGAAGGACTATCAGAGAGCACTTAAGGAAGTGAAGGCTGGATATAAGCGTACTCATTGGATGTGGTATATATTTCCACAGATTCTTGGTCTGGGTCATAGTAGAACGGCAGTATTTTATTCAATATCAGATTTAGGAGAAGCCAAAGCATATCTGAAGGATGCTGTTCTTGGAGCTCATACAATAGAGTTATGTGAGGCTCTTTTAGCACTTAAGACGAATGATGCAGTGGAGGTATTTGACTGGCCGGATGATATGAAGCTAAAATCCTGCATGACTTTATTTGAAATAGCAGATCCGGAGCAGGAATTATTTGGTGCAGTGCTGGATAAGTTCTTTGATGGGGAAAGAGATGAGAATACCATCAAGCTTCTGAATAAAAAGAAATAATTTTTTCCAATACCCCATTACCTGGGTAATTGAAAATACTAAACCCCCAGCTATGCTGGGGCGAATAGTGTAAGCAGAGGCGTTGTAGGGTGTGATAAAAAAGCCTCCTATGATACTATAGTATA
>SFGN01000130.1 GCA_004556565.1 Lachnospiraceae bacterium
CGGTGGCGGCGGCACAGTTGGTGTGGCGGCCTCAGTCCGGAACAATTTGAAAACAAGAACCTCGCTTAGGCCTGTGTCCATATTACGTGGGTAGGATCACAGAGGCAGTTCCAGTGTTAACATGAACCGCCGTATGCGGAGCCGCATGTACGGTGGTGTGATAGGACGGCGGGAGTGATCCCGCCTCCTACTCGATCGGTGGTAGTTCTGCAGTTGTTGTTGCAGCCAGTACAGGTGGATATGGCAGCGAAACTGAATTGGATGTTATGCTGGGTATAGCGTCGTTTTAGCAGCAATCTGCTATGAAATTCGCATTTTTCACACCGCGCATTACAAAACTCGCATCACGGATAATGAAAGATATCAGACACTGGTTGTTATTGTTGACCACAGAAGGCAGTGCTGTTTTCCGCCAGAGCTATGCTGGCGGGGAGCGAATCCGAACCATGTCGATAATTGTCACCGGCCAGAGAACTATGTGGCATCAACTTTGCTGAAAAATACTGCAGCAATCAGAGGACTGACACCCGGGATTTTTAAACAAATTCAGTTTTCATCGTAGTATCACTTTATCAGCCAAGTCATAAAGTTCAGCTGTATTTGGGGAGGTAAAGCGATATTATGATTATATTTTATGTTTGATAGAAATATTTCAGGGCAGATACAACACCATGGGTATAATTCAGTTTTTTCAGACACAAACAAAAATAACTATTGGATACATTATTTCTGTCACAGCTTTCTTGTTTTGAGTAACCATAAACCAAATATTCTCTAAGAGCCACTATTGTTTTTTTACTTCTGATTGGTGATATTTCAATCAGAAGCAAAAAGTGCTCATCATTTACACTTGCTCGTTGTAATCCTGAATTATATGTTTTTTTTGCATAAGAAGAATAACACATATACACACTCACCAACTTGTATTTATAAAATCATTTTGTAATTCATTATGTAATGAAATCACCTTACTCCCCTTCAAGTTATAAGACATGAAAGAATGATTTTTTTGCAATGTAAGTTTTTACAAAACATGAATAATATATTCATAGCTCATACAGAGCTACCATAAGAAGGATGATTAAGAAAATACTGTTTTATATTTTAAGAGCCTCTGAGAAAGGCTGCCTTCCGGCAGCCTTTCCCCCACATCAGAACATATACCGGAAATTTGCGTTTACCGCATTATCCACGTTATATTTACCAAAGGCTGACTTCTCAAACTCCAGACCAAAGCGCATATTGTCCTTTATCTGCGCATTCATACCAACATTAAACAGCATCCGGCTGTCTTTCTCGCCTTTTATCCGTTTCTCCCCGGACGCATCACGCAGTACCGTCTCACCATTATTCAGCAGGTCAAACTGCCAGCTGGTCCCGGCACGGGCCGTCACACTCCAGTCCTTACCACTGAAGGTCTTGCCCAGTTCAATCCCTGTTCTTCCAATCAGCGGACTGAAGTCCCTGTTCTTCATGCTCAGGTCCATATCACCGTCTTTCCAGCGGAATGTTTTCCCGGACACGGCGCCGTAAACCAGTTCAGCCTGCGGCTCAATGAACGTGTCCTCTGTCAGGTGATAGCGGTAACCCGTTTCAGCACCGGCATACCAGGAATGGGTGTTGTAGTGTTTCGTTCCCAGACCGGCAAAGTTACCTGTGTAATCATTGTCATGGTGAATATATTTACCAATCAAATCGATATAGGCACCGGACTCAAACAATGCTGAAGCATACAGACCGCCCCCCACCGATTTCGTCTTGCCGCTGAACGCATGGCTGTCTGCACTACTGTCGGTATAGGTCATCGTGACACCGGTAAACAGGTCCACTCCGTCCAGTTCATGTTTTTTGTCAAAGCCGACCTGAACATGGGTGTAATTATCACTGTAACCACCGTCTGCAGAACCGGCACCACTCATGATGCGCGCCCAGGCTCCGGCATCACCGTTTGTGTCACGCAGGTCACCCATACGTTTGTTCAGATTGTTGACTTCTGTCATGAAGTTTTTATACCCGGCATTCATGAAACTGTCAGCCTTCGCGGCAGCGGCTTTATCAGCCTCCGTTTTAAAACCGTCCAGTATCCACTTCGTATTGCCACCACTGGTGTCAACATGCAGGGTTGGAGTCACCCGACTGAAACCTGTCACCCGGGTGCCGGCCTTAAACATCTCTGCTGAAGTTCCCGCCGGTGCCGTAACCAGAGGAATATTCAGGGACTGTCCCTGAGCCGGATCCTTCATAAAGCTGACGTTCAGGCTGTTATCTGAACCAGTGGCTTTTTCAGTCACATTAATTTTATCGGCATTTTTCAGGTCTGTACGCAGGATAAAATCACTGCCTGTTGCATCCAGTTTATTCACCGTCAGGGTACGGAATGTACGGTCTCCTTCAGAACTGATACGGCTGTTTCTGACGGTAAGACTGTGGATGGTGGAGTCCCCACCCAGAGTCCACAGTGCATTATGCATACTGACATCAGCCCTGCCGCCGGTTATGGCACCATTGAATGCTGCGTTATAGCCCTCAAGAAGACTGCCGGCAAACGCCGGTGCAGCCGTTTCCGCAGAAGCCAGTTCTGCCGGCGTGTCAGACCCGATGGTAACTGTTGATGCCGCAGAGGCATGAATATCACCGGAAGCATGTGCTCCACGGGTAATTTCCAGTGCTGCGTTATCGCCGGTCAGGTCATATCCGCCCGTCAGATATACAGCAGGGGCATACTGATTAGCCGTATCTTTAACCGGTGTACCGCTCAGGGTGATTTTGCCGTTCTTACCGGCCTGAATATGCCCGTCGCTGAAAAGACCGTTCAGTGCTGTAAGATGGCCGCCATCATGCACTGTCAGTGAACTGCCGGCAAAAGCCCCCGGGGCTGTCAACAGGACGTCCGGAGAGGTGATGCTGACGGCACTGTCATAAGCGTCAATCCCCCCGGTGAACCGGCTGCCGATATCCAGGGTTGAGTTATGGTTCAGTGTTATATGACCCGTATAACTGCTGCTACCCACAGAATTTCCCTGGCGGACATCCTGACGGAAACCAAAACCATCACCGGTAATATTTCTGCCATCATTCATGTCAATAAATACAGGAGTATTTCCCCCCAGCGTCAGCGTTGATTCTGACGCGATAATATCGCCTTCCACCGCAGCATTACGTGCCGTACTGAAGTCAGCCTTTTCCAGATTGAGGGTCTTAAAGCGGAAAGACCGGGTTTCCCAGTCAGGCTGATTAAAGGACGCAACCTGATTATTTATTTTATATTCATCGCCATTCTTAAATGCGGCATCTTTCTCCAGTCCCTGAATCTGAGTGGTCAGGGATACAGGACATAAGAATGAAGGCAGTGTACATTTACTTTCCTGAACTATGGCGTGACTGGTCGCATGCCCCTGCATGACAAGACCTGTATTTTTAATATTAATATCTTTCGTTATATCAATATTACCATCAAAAATAAGAAGAGAACTTTCTTGTTTTATATCTGATAAATGATTTATATTTACATTGTTTGTGATGTTCCCATGGAAGACATAAGGAATTTTATTATTAATGTCAAGACTGGATGTTTTTTCTGCACTATTGGTGATGACTGTACCGATGTCAGTCGCTGCAATTTTACCAAAAGACTGATTATATCCATTTAAATCCAGTACACCTCCTTTCTCTGAAAAATAAATTCCTCCAAATTCATTTAATCCTGAAAGAGCGTTGTTTGCATTCAAAACAACTTTACCTGGTCCGCCTGCTAAATATATATTATTGAATGCATTTGACACACCAAGAACAACGGTTCCGTTTCCCGCCTTTAAATTATTTCCTTGTTTCTCATGGATATGAAGGGTTCCCTCTCCGACCTTATGAAGATTGTCACCCGGAACACCTTTTATATGCCAGTCAACTACTGTATTTTTACCGATATCCACACCGGCGCCTTTAAATGAAAACCCATCCCCTTCCAGAACATACTGATGTCCATTATCAAAAATCAGGCCGCCAGCACCTGTATCAAGATTCTGACTCAGATATATTTTACCTCCGCCGGTAAAATACAGGTCCTTATCTTTCCCTATATTGTCTTCCTGCTGATTGTTACTGCGTTTAATTTTGTTGTCATTTATAACACCATTTTCACCATTAAGCACAATATTCTGTGTGAAGTGTTGTTTTAGAGATGAAACCAGATTGTTATCCCATTTATTAAATGCAGAACGTATCTGCCCATTATTATAATAATTTTCACCAAACAGAGTTCCAAGAATAACCCATTTTTTAGCCAGATTATCATAAACAAAAAGAGCGGAGCCACTGTCACCACCGGTCGTTCTGTCTTTAAACTCATCAAACAGGTTGTTTGTGGTTACTCTCCCGCCACTCCAGTCATCAATAAGAACAAAGGAGCCATTCAGTATATCCGGAGAGTAGGAGTAAGATGATGCCTGTGTTATCCTGCCATCTTTCTGAAAGGTAAGACTTCCTGCGCCGGCTCTGAATGCAATCAGCTGTTTTTTTCCTTTGTAATTAATACCATATCGCTCAAGAGCCTGTGCCTTCGATAAAGAAATGTCAGCACCTTCCGTTGTTCCTGTCGTTTCAACAACAAACTTGTCCAGTCGGGTGACGGCAAAATCACCACTGGTCATCCTGTCCACAAATTTATAAGAGCTTTGTCCCCAGTTCTGAGTACTTACAGCATGGTGCTTTGTACCGTTATGACTGGCTGTTACGCTATATGCTCCACCAATAGCAGTTGTTGCCCCTTTATTTGAGACCGGAGAAAAATCAGGGAAAGGAACCTCCGGCAAAGACAGAATTGTTCCATCTTTTTTCAGAATAGAAATATCAGTAGCGCCTGGCTGGAAAACCCCTTTATTCTGGCCAAAATCAAAAAAGTCCCTTGAGTAAAAATTAGTAATATCCATATGTGAAGCAAGGGCAGAGCCTGAATATAAAGCAAAAGATAATACAATTGTCATTATTCTTTTTCTTTTCTTTGTTTTTCTGCTTGTCAGTTCAGATACCGCAATAAGACCACCAGAAATCTCGCTGTATTTATAAGCGTATATTTTATTCATCTATCATATCCTGATATATGTTAAATATTTTAGTTGTGGCACTATCTTTTAGAATAGATAGTTTAAATATTATAAATAAACTAACTATTTTCTCGTAAAGAAAATAGTTAATGTTTGTGATTTAGATCTCTTTTTATTATGTATTTTCTGTCATTTTATATAGTTCAATGGCTAATTTCACAACAGTTGTCAATATTTCATGGTGAAAGTCAGTAAACGAGCACATCACTGCAGGGATAACCCAGAGTTCTGCTGGTAAACGCCAGGCAGCAGCCGTGGTTAAGATAATATTCAACGGCAACTTGTTTTGCACATCTGAGTAACGGGGCTGATGGCGAATAGATTCTTTTTCGCCACCACCTGTTTCCCATGAGCGGCTCCAACGCCGCAGATTTTTTTTCGAAGGGTAGCCCAATTCGCGTACGACGGGAGCCAGCTTCTTACCATATTTGAAATAAAGCTCCTTCAGTAAATGTACGGTAAGAGGGAAATTATCGTCTGAAAAATCGATTAGTAGACAAGACCGTCCGTTAAGTGCCAATTTCCGATTAAAAATACACCGTTTTGAGAACATTTTTCTATGTCCATTATGTTTTGATATATCAGACAGTTACTTCACTAGCGTACGTTTTCGTTCCATTGGCCTTCAGACCCCTTGATCGGGATATGGTTACACAGCAGACTGTAGGCTACTAGGCCTTTACCGCGGCCAAAGTATTTACGTGAGTGTCGGGCTTTCACGGTTGAAATCCGGTCTTCCTAACGGCATATGGCGTAAAACATCAGGATGATTATTGAAAGCAATAATATCATCCGTATTGACCTGAGTCAGTCTTATAAATGCCAGTGTCATATATGAACTTCCAGGCGGCATCCTATTATTTCATTCGCTCACTGGCGATATTATAAACGTTACTCCGCTCTCGTTTACCTACAGCAATCACCCATATAACAATTTCTTCATCAATGACCTTATAAATAAGCCGAAACCCTGATGCTCTTAGTTTTATTTTAAAACATCCAGCCAGATCACCATGAAGCCTGGCAGCACCAGTATAGGGATTATGCTGTAGTTTCCTGAGTTTCTTTTTAAACTGGTCACGTATTGTTTTGTCCAGCTTTTTCCACTCTTTAAAGGCCCTTTCGTCGAAATCGATATTAAAGGTCATCAATATTTACCCTGATGCGTCTGGCAGGATTTTTCAGCCGTTCTCTGACAATATTCAGAATATCGTCATCCTCATCATTGTCACTGACCACAACAGACACTTCGCTGAAAGGAAGTTTTTCATTCTCAGCGACATAACGGAGAAAAAGGCGGAGAGCTTCTGACGGTGAAAGATTGAGCTTTTCGAAGACCTGCCAGGCATTTTTCTTCAGTTCTTCATCTACACGAATTTGAACAGTACTCATGATAGTGCTCCGGTAATAAAATATACAGGCAGTATATACGTGAACAGATGTAATGACAAACGTATGGACACGTAATAGATGCCGCGTCAGCGGCATGGAAGGCGGC
This sequence comes from Lachnospiraceae bacterium, assembly GCA_004556565.1. Classification (GTDB taxonomy): domain Bacteria; phylum Bacillota; class Clostridia; order Lachnospirales; family Lachnospiraceae; genus Schaedlerella. The sequence goes on from SFGN01000130.1 coordinate 6,598, forward strand.
ACTCAGTTGTTGCATATGATACCGGAGTAAAACCGCCGAAGCCCGGCGTCAGCCGGTACTGATTGATAGATTTCACCTTACCCATCCCTTGCCCTGCCAGACTATACCCGTTTTCAGCCATGAGAGAGCTTCTGTGCGCGGTCGGAGTGGTCCCGACGAGGGTTTACCCGAAGTCGGGGCGTATCTCCGCGTTAGCGGGCCG
>SFGN01000131.1 GCA_004556565.1 Lachnospiraceae bacterium
CCAACGTGCCGTGCCGTATTCCATACCCTTGCGGTACTTCTTGGCGTTTTTCTGCTTGGAATAGACCACCAGCCGGATAATCACCGCGCAGGCAATGCCGATTAGCAGATCGAGGGGGTGAAAGCTGGGCGCGGCACTGGAAAAGGCTGCGGTAAAGCCCTGCCCGATATGCAGCAGCTTTGCGGATAGATCGATACCCTGTGCCAGCCGGAACGCCTGTCCGAACTTCCCAAACAGATATACAAACAACAGATACGGGAGATTTAACAGAATCAGTTTTTTTACTTCCGGCTTCATCGATCAATCCCCCTGTCCATTTGCTTCACCGTATCCCGTGCTGCCGTCCGCTTTGCAGCTTCGGCTTTTTTCTCGCCAATATCCCTTCGTACAGACGGCTTGCGTTCCATGTCCAGTTTCTTTGCGGAGAACTCGCGGAACGCTGCGGTCAGCACATCTGCATCTCTTCCTTTGAAGAACACAAGGTGGCGGTCATCTGCCTTTTTCAGTGCAAAGTCAACGCCGTACTTTTTGGCAGTTTGGGAAAAGGCTTTGATATTCGCGTCGGTGATTTCGATATTGGAAATGCCGGTGCCGTGACGCATAAGCTGTTTCAACGTTTGTTTGCCACGGTGGGGCGTATCCCGTTTCTTGCGGTAAAGCTGCATGAACTGTCGCAGTGCTGCTTGCAGCACCTTTCCGTCCAGCTTTGCCGTCTTAATTGCAAGTGCAATGGTCTTACTCGTTACTTCTTCCTGCAAAATGTACCTCCTTTCGCAGCTTTACAGGTGCCTCTCTAAGGTGGATGCACCCGCTGATACAGGCAAATCCTCATAGGCTGTCTGCTCCCTCATAGCTGTAATCCGGGATGCTGCTTTTGGGCTTGCCCCAATCCGGCTGTGCCATATCGTGCGCAACAAGGGCGGTATAGTAGCTGTCAATAGTGCTGGGGGCATTAAACAGCACCGCCCGGAGATATTGCCGGATGTTGCGGATCTTAGTGGTGTTCTCCCGCAGACAGTCAAAGACAAACTCGATATGGCTGCTGTTCAGCTTCATAAACTTGCTTTTTACCAGCTCTGCCGGATAGTCGTCTCCGGCAATGCGGATCTTCCTGCGGGAACTGCATACCGTTTCCAGAATAATGTCCACGATCTCGTCCAGGCGGTCACGGTCAATGCGCTTATCCTGCAAAAGGATGTCGTATTCGATGTTATCGCAGATAATCTCCCGGTAAATCCTATATGCTTCATTTTCGCTGGCTGCCGTTTCCTTTCGCTTCCGTTCCGGCGGCGCAGCCGCTTGTTCCCCGTCCACGCTCAAAGGGGAGGGGTAAGGGGAAAGGATAGGAATGGAATCGGTACTTGATATATCTGTAATTGATCTTTCTTTTTTTGATAAGTCAGTTCTTAATATATCTTTATTTAATTGCGTTGGATTTTCCAACGTAGGATTTTCCTGCGTTGGATTATCCAATGTTGGATTTTCCAATGTAGGTAAATCCGATACTGGCTTTTTGGGAAACTCATAGATTATATAATCTGCGCCGCGCAAGCGTCCTTTTTCGTCGCGTTCCCGGCTGCGGACAATATATCCGGCTCTTTCCAGCTCCCGTATTGCCTCCCGGATCGCGTCGATCTTTTCCCGGTTGATAAGGGACAGACCTTTCAGCGTGTAGTCCCAGTTATCCGGCAGGGACAGCATTTGGGACAGCAGACCCTTTGCTTTTAGGGAAAGCTCCTGATTGCGTAGGTGGTGATTGGACATAACGGTGTAGCCGCTGTTTTTTTCCACCCGAAATACTGCCATAGGTTATCATCTCCTTTCGCTCACTTCGCCGTGCCGCGCCGGAGGGCGGTCAGCTTGCCCGGCTCATACGGACATTCCGCGTACACACAGAACTGGTACTTCCAATGCGGACGGTAAAAGTGACAGGTATTGCAATCTTCACAGTCGGCACAGCCGCCGTTTTCGTAGCGGTCAAAGCCGGGCTTTCCCCGCATAAGCATTTCAAACGCACGGCTGCTGCCGTTCGTAAAGTACATTGTGGCTGCACCTCCTTTCAGATTTGGGCAGAAAAAAACGCCGTAGACTTTTCTCAAAATCTACGGCGTGGGCGTATGCGAAAAGGGATGCTGCCTTGCGGTAACATCCCTTTTGACGCTTGGTTATTCAATTTTTGAGCTAACCTGTTTGCCCTCTGCCCTTAAAAGCGTTGATTTTACTGGGTTTCTTCCTGTTTTCCTATGTCAACGCTCTTAAGGGAGAGGCTTCGTAAGGAAGTTCTCTCCCTTCGGCTTTTGTAATCGGCCGGAATGATTGGATTGTAGGTAAAATCAATCAAAATTGGAGGATTACAAAATGGATAAGTACATTTATGACGAGAAAAACGGACTTTGGTATGAGTTGCAAGGGGACTACTATCTGCCCTGTTTGAAAATTTCTAAAGAAGAATCAGGGCATATCGGCGTATGGGGACAGCGACACTTGTGGTATCTCAAACAGTATCGCAAAGTGCGCTACTACAATCTGCTGACAAGCGGTAAATTGAACGGTTACCTTGCTGACATTGATCGGCAGGCAGAGGAAATGTTTTCTCGGCTGGTAAAACAACTTGCCGAAAAAGAAAATGTAACGGAAGCACTCAAAGCGGAAAACCAAATGCTTTGGGTACAGAAGATGAACAATCTGCGAAACGCCGCTATGGAGATTGTTTCAAGCGATTTGATTTACGCATAACAAGCTATCGGAAAGGCTGCTGTCAAGCGACGGCGGCTTTTCTTTTTCGGGAAGTATTCGAGAAGTCATAAAGCCGGGAGTATAGTCGAAGTGGTTAAAGCGAGTCGTTGATATAATAAAGTCAATCGCAACGAAAATAGCAGGAATGGCAAAAGTGCTGTTCCTGCTATTTTTATGCTTATATCATTGTGATGAAAGGAGAAATTGTATATATGAACACTTATGGATATATGTGGACATTTTGAGCGTTTTAAACCGCATAAAATCAGGTGTTTCAGAGGTCAAAACAGGCAAGGCAATGTAATACCATTACTTTGCCTGTTTTGAAGTTTTTAATTTCCACCGCAATTATCATAAAAATACAGACCGCCTTACAGTTTTGCAAGACGGTCTGTATATAAATATTATGATAAATTTTTCTTCTACGAAATTTTTCGCAGATAAAATCCCCATTTATATTACTTGCCTTTTTATTTCCAATCATTCGTTCTGCCTTTATCGCCAAGGACAAATTGAGCCGCTGCATTTCTGCTTTGAAAAACAATCTCTACGGTTGTTTTTCCGTCCGTGTCTATATACTGTTTGTATTTTTCCTTTACAGGCAGAAAAACATCGCTTCCTTTAAATAGTACAAAAACGCCGCTATCTGGATAGCCTTTTGCCGATATTTTAGCATCGTCAAATGTTGCAATCGCCTCCGGAATATGAATACCGTTTGCACTTACTCCATCTTTGTCTATACTTAAAATTTTCATTTCTGTTTGTATTGCCATATTTTCAAAGTTTATCATCATAAAAAAACTCCTGTATCAAAATTAAATTTTAATCATTCAAATTTGGTGTATATACTATAATTCCGGCACTGTCATATACCATATATCTCTCGTGTTTATGTGCTTCAGCTTCTTGAATCGCATTGTCCAGAACGGTATATGCACCAACTTGTGAAGATGCATCATTTTCTGAATTTCGAACATAGTATAGGGAATCAGTTTCAGGCGCAGTCGAAGGTGAATATGGATCATCAGTCCGTTGGTTGACTTGTGTGCCGGAATCAAATGCAAGATAATAATTATTAATCACACTACTGGGAATTTCTACATTTATTTCTCCCAAGGAAATTTCTCGCCGGCATACCGTCTTCTTATATCTCCATATTTTTCGTTTTCAAGTCTTCGTTTAATTTCTTCAGTATCCCTTGCTTGCTGCTGAACTGCTTTTGCTTGTTGTTCAGCCGCTTCGGCTTGTCGCTGAAGCAATGCGGTTTGAGCGCGAAGGGAATCTTCATGTGATTGTTGAGCAACTTTTTGCGCATGCAGCTTTTGTTCTTCAATGGATTCTACATTGGCATAGTGTTGTTCCAATCGCTGCTCCCGGATATAATCCGCAGCCCAGTTACTGAGACTCTCCATATTATCCACAGCTTTTTTCAATAAATCGGGAAGTTCCCGAACGGGATCGTTTTTAATTTTTTCAGTAAAATATCCGATATTCGCTTTGGTTTTGGCTTGGATTAATTGATAACTCAACAGCTTAACTTCAGCAAGGTGTATTCTTTTTTCGAAATCAGAACCCTCGGCATATCCCCTTTTCATATTTTTTTCAATAGCCTTAATTTCATTGAAATGCCTGTCAGATAATTTATTCAGTTCAGCTCTAACGCAATCAGGATAAACGTACGTACCGTTGGTTAGTTTCTTTTTATCGTCAAGTGATATTATCGTGGAAATAATCCCCATAATAAAACCGATAAGAGCTCCTAACATCAGAATCAGAAATCCAATTCCCTGCACCGGTCCCAATTTTGCTTCCATGATTCCGTTTTTTATGGCTATCAGAACAATGACCAAAGCGATGGCGGAAAGAATAGTGATAATTTTACCGGTAAGAGAATCCTTCATATGTTCTTGCTGAAATTTTTCTTTAATCTCTCTCTCTTTCCTCTCTGTTTCATCATGCGCTTCTTGCTTCTTTTGCTGACAAATTTTTATCCATTCAGCGTCAATTTTGGGACAATCATCCAGTTCTTGTTGCGCAGTATCAACATTTTTCTGACAGGACATGGACAAATTTTCCAGATATTCTGTTAGAGTTTGAAGATACTTGGTCGGATTTTCATGTGCCGCTGCGATAATGACATTCCTTGCGTTTTCGTGTTCGTTTCTGATGCTGCCTAACATGTGTGAGGAAGCTTTGATTTTATCTGCTGATTCGCTATCAAGTCTGTTTTGATCTTCTTGTACTGTAACGCCAACAATTTTCCTCACAAACGGAGACTGAAACGTGTAGTCTATCGCTTGAATAAGTTCATCGTTTGAATTCATAATGTTTCCCCTTCAATTTGATATAGTGTACTTTTGCAAATTCTTTGCTTTTTATACTTTTTGATTTATTATACACCAAATTCTTGCAAAAATCAAGATTTTAAACAAAAGCAATGCTCTTAAAATTCTGATTTTCAGCGTTTTGCAAAAGTACATTTGGACAAGGAACATCTGCACTGCCATTTCTGCTTTAATTCCGTTTCTTTTCGGGACGGCGGCAAGTACAATTATTCCAAAGCAGAGCAACTGCGTTTGCGAGAAGCCTCAGACCGACTTTGCCGGGAATACGGGCTGTCCGTTATTGAAAAGCCCCGCAAACGGCAGCCGCTTTTCCTGCAACAGTATGTCAAAATCGCTTGACGAACAAGCGTTCTATATGCTATACTATACCTTGCTCTCATAGCAGAGTCCACAACTGAATATCTGAAATGAAACACAGGCAGCCGCCGAAAGAG
>SFGN01000132.1 GCA_004556565.1 Lachnospiraceae bacterium
CAGCCTTGGAAAAAGGAAGGTGAGTATTGGTCCCATTCTTCCTGCCAGCTGGTCCACCAACCCAGAGCGGTGCCCGATCTCCAGTACCCCGGTCCACAGAGTCATGACGCCCAGCATGGTGATGCACAGCGTCACCGCCTCCTTTGATGCCTGGATTGCACCATCGGTCACAGCCGTCATCTGACCGTGAAGCGCCCCCCAGAGTATTCCCGTCAGTGTCATTCCTGCCCATAGATAATTCAGCATGTTTCTCCGCCTGTTTCATGGCATTCTTATTCCATTCTATTCCCGGTCCAGTGGAATATACCCATACAGTACTACAAGACAGGCAGCAAGGGCAGAATCGTGGATTCCAGCACGGAAAAACCAAACTGATAACGGTCTGTGAAGTCCCCACTTGACAGCCACCCCCACCCCCGGATGCATGAGATATACTGGTACTGCAACATAACAGACGGCCCGGAATCCCCGGGATTCCCGTACCGCCCCTAACCGGTTTTATAACCCATTTACAGGACGTTTTATTATGAAGCAGCTGAAGAAGCCGGCTTGCCGCGCTGTACAGGAATTATCCTTAACCTTTCCCCCAAGAACTGTGTTATCCATCATCCTCGGTACAGCCATTACCACCTTTGGCAGTCGCCGCCACCCGTAAAACGGGCAATGTTTTTCCAGACGGGGGCCTTGAGCCGGATCGCTTTCCCGCGCCGGGATACTTCGCAGCCCATCTCGGAAAGCAGTTTCAGCAGCTCATCAAAGTCTGCGGGCTTTTGCTCCAGCGCCCGGTCAATCATCACCCGCAGCCGCTCCCGGCGGGAGGGCTTAGCCTGATCGCCCAGCCACTTGTAGTAGCTTTTTCCGTGGGGCTTGGGATTCTCCACAATGGATAAGCCGTTCTCGATGCATATGGTGTCGCTGACAGCTTGGCTCTCGGTGCGGCCCTTGCCGATGTGCAGCGGCATGATGCGTTTGGTTGCCATAGTGGGTTCCTCCTAGTACAGTATTGCTTAAATATCAGTGATTAAATTACTAATGGTATCCCGGCATATGTCCACTTAAATGGGTGTGCTGTAAGATTGTATTGTTCAATAAAGCGCAGGATGCTTGCTTCCAGTTCTTCTATTGATAGGTAGCTTTTCCGCTTCAGCAGCTTCCGGTTAATGATGCCAAACCATATCTCAATCTGGTTCATCCAGGAACTGTGTTTCGGAGTATAGACAAAGCGGATCCGGTGGGAAGGGTCATGCAGGAAATCCGCTCGGCTTTCCATACTTTTAAGGATCCCTGTTTTCCCTTTTTTGCCCAGTTCCACGCCAAGGGCACAGGCTTCTGCCACAAAGCGGACAAGGGCTTCCGATTTATGGGTGTTTAGGCCATCGCATATAAATGTCCATGGGGCTTGCGGGTCTGTCCCTGCCAATGCTTTCACGGCTTCCACAAAATCCTCTTCTGTGCGTGTGGAGTTTAAATACGGCATTTCCATACGGCCCGTTGCAACATCAAAGAACCCGATGAGGCTGGTCGTGCCATGGCGGATATACTCAAACTCCATTTTGGCGCACTGGCCGGGTAATGGGAGCTTGTCAGGATATTTATGTTCCAGCGCTTGTACCCCGGTCATTTCATCCGTGGAAACAATGTGTGCACCTTCCCGGCTTTGTTCCTGGGCACTCTGGTACAGGCCGCAGATTTCGTTTACTTTCCGCGCAAAAGATTCCGGGGCTTCCGTCTTTTCCGAAGAATGAAGCCAGTAACGGATTTTGTGGGGATGTAAATCTACCTCATTTTTAAAAAACGGCTGACAGATTTCTCAGAAATCTGTTCAGCGATCCCCTGCTTTTTAATTTCTGCCACTAACAGCGGGAGGCTCCACTGGCTTACTTCGTACCCAAAATCATTTGGGCTGCTGCAGGCAAGGCCGATGATCCGCATGATCTGGTCCGGCGTAAAAACAGACGGGGCACCGGGGCGTTTTTTATCGGACAGGACTGCCCGTATCTCATCTTCAAGCTTTTTCGGGTCGTCCATTTCAATCCTCCGCAAGGCTGGGAGCGCCGCGAGGAACCGACTGCGCCAGGTGGCAACATTATTATAATGAAGCCCGACCTGTGGTGCAATATTCTGGTTGAGTTCCCCCTGTGACGCAAGCAGGACAATGCTGGCTCTTTTGACCAGTCCTGACGGAAGGGAGCGGCTTTTTGAAAAAGCAGATAATATGTTTTTCATGGCATCAGATAAAACCGGGATAGTATCAATTGTTTTCCTTCGCATAATAACCCATCCATTCTTTAGTGATAGAATTATTATGCACCGACTACAATAAAAAAGCAACGTCTATTCATTATTATTTTGGCAATGCCGTACTAGACATGACTATTTTATAGCTTCTTGCGGTTATCCAGACTGTCTCAAGTCTCTTCCCCGCTTTTCACCGAGCTTCGTACAATCCATCTGTCACAATGAAATGCACGTCGGATATTAGAATTTTTGTAACCCGTCACACCGGGTCAGACAGGAACTTCCCCTGTCAAATCGAATATAAAGTTCAGATTTCAAAAGAAATCTGTCTTGCTTTGTTCCATATTTCTATGGAGATTAATAAGAAACAAAGCGCACATCCAGGGCAACGAACATGCCCACGGTCAGCAGGTCCCCGGTCAGGGAAGAGATATCCAGCACGGTATATCTGTTATCCAGGGACACGTTGGTCTGCTGGTTGAAGGTGCTGGCGGAGCCGTTCACCAGGCGGTTCAGGATATTTGCCAGCCGTTTTGTAGCAGCCGATTTCTTCAGTATTTCATAAAGGTCGCCCAGTACCGGCATTTCCCGGTATCGTTCCGGTTTTTGGGGGTCTGCCAGGGAAGCGTTGTCATGGGTGATTCCCTTCTTGTTGTAGGTGTGAATCAGGGCTTCGTCCAAAAGCTGGCGCTCCTCATGGTTCATATCCGGGATCAGCAGGCTGAAAAAGATATGGAGCCGCTGGATCTTCTCCGCCAGTTCCGAGAGCTGGATGCCGGGGCCGTCCAGCAGTTCGTTCACGGTGCGGTCCACCTGCCGGATCTCCATCACGTTGATACAGTGGGGGCTTGCCGGGGAGACCTGGATGAACTCGCCGCCCACGTTGGCGCAGGCCCGGTGGAACTGATGCCCTTTTAGCGGGGCAATGATGAAAATGGGGATTCCCTTGCGCCGCATCCGCAGGGCCATGAGCTGCATGGTGAAGGTCTTGCCCGCGCCGGAAGTGCCCAGGAGCGCCATGTTTGCGTTTTTGTAGACAGCGGAGTTGAAGATATCCACAATAATCAGGGAACTGTTGTATCTGTTCACGCCTCAATGTCATTTAGTTAACTTTTTGTAAAAGAAAGAATGTTTCTTTAAAATAGAGATCTGACGTTCCAAACGGATAGATTGAAGAGAAGGATATAGGGATTATTTATCAGAAGTAGTTTTGTAAATATTTTACCGCAAGGCAAACAAGCAGATTTACATCTGCTTCAAAAAAGGGTATTATAGATATTGATGAAACTGTTACTTATGCTGCTCGATATATAAAATATCGAGGTTTTCGGAAGTGTGCCGTTTGGAGTCGTGGATACTGTCGATCATTCCGTATCGGAATCAGCTCTTTTGTCAGCAGGGACATCACATCTATGGAGTCTTTCTCTGTGTTCGGACGGAGAAAGACTCTACAAATATGAGCAGCCATACTGAAATTTACTTTGTATTCATATTTCGTGTTTCCCTTTTCTATAATTGCATGATTGATTCGTGTTTCTGTTATGTTGTAAGCGATTAACTTTGCCCAAATTTCCTGTTTGATATATTCTGGTTTGTAGGCATGGAAGTTACTCAATCCGACCGTATATTTCAGCTTACGGAAAGACCCCTCAATGGCCCATCTGGCATAGTATAGAAGTTTTATTTGTTCCGACGGGAATTCATCTGAAGGCAGATTAGTGACGATGCATTCATAAGAATCATCCGATATCGGAAACCGTACGATTCTAAAAGATAAATCGTAGGTATCCAAGGAACCATATGCAACGTAATCAAACGATGCAGCCGCATCCACAAAGCGTTTGTAATAACCTTCTTTAATCGATATCTTCTTTTTATGACTGCGAACCAGAGTTACATTTACCTGAATATCAAAGGAGTCTGCATCTGGAAACTCAAAATTTCCAACAAGTCCTTTGGAATGGATATCTTTGGTGCGAAATAAAAAATACTGGCCTTTTTCCTTCACATGTGCCATGTTGTTGTAAGAACAATAGCCCCTGTCACCGATAAAAACATCTTTTGTACCAGTCAGTAAATCGTGGCGGTCGACCATTTCACAGAAAGCACTAAATTCATCTTTCTGATGGATCGGCTGGATCAGCGCATCGGAATAAGTGTGCTTCTGTAAGTCGTAAAAAGCATTCAGATGCATACTGTAAAAGCCCTTTATTGAATGTCCTTCAGAGACATGATACTCTTCTGGGGCGAAAGCAGGTTTACTGAAAAAGGTAAAGGTGGAGCCATCTGCAGCAAGAAAGCGGTAGCGTAGCTTTTTTTGGTCATAAAAGGAAGCAAAATGGTTAAAATGCCGAAATACAGCTTCCAGGGCATCCGGGCTAAGCTTTGCGCGTTGCTGGTTGAGTGCCGAAGCAGTTGGCGACTGTGGATCCATGTCGAAGAAGTCCAGCAATTCATTTTTTGTGCTGGAGGAGCCTTGGGAAACAAGGAAAGTGATAAGCTTATCGGCGGGGAACTTCCTGTTCCTTGTCAGATCGGTGTCCGAATAGGTAAATTCGGAGATTACGGATGAAACAAGATGGACGGAATGGGAAAAGCATTGTTTAATTTTTTGATGGAACATTGTGTGTACCTCCTTGAATTAGAATGAATTTATGATTCTAATCCAAGGGCCGCTCTCGCTGCCTATTAAAGTCAATCAGTAGCGAGAGCGGCCGCACATTTTGTGGTGTATGTCAACTGTTTTTATGAAAAAAGGGAAAAATATGGTTAGACACCCTTCATTAAGAATCTAACCATAATATTGCAAAGCGTTAACTAAATGACATTGCATCGGCAATGTCTTTTGTGATACTGATTATGGTGGCATTTCTTGCCTTGGTTCAAATGAAAGCAGGTGACGGCCGTGACTAAAAAGAGTACAATATTTTTTATGTATGGATTTCTGAACATTGCTTCTCTGATCTCGATTTTTCCGTTGGTGTGGATGGTGATCGCGGCTACCAATCGGAGCGTGGATGTGGTTGCGGGAAAGCTGACTATAGGAGGAAATTTGTTTCGGAATTATTTAAACCTTACTTCTTCTCAGAATGTGTGGAAGTTTTTCTTCAACTCCGCAAAATACGCGGTTTTAACTACAGTACTGTCCCTTTTCGTGTGTTCTTTGGCCGGATATGCTTTTGAGATCTACCATGACAAGTGGAAAGACAGGCTTTTTACGGTGATTCTTATG
>SFGN01000133.1 GCA_004556565.1 Lachnospiraceae bacterium
ATGGGCGAATTTGACAGCAGATGTGCGTCAGCAGTCCGCTTGGCAAAACGGCAGTATCCTCACTTGAAGATTCGCCTTGCCCTGGTTCTTCCGTATATGTCCAATAAGCTGAATACGGAAAAGGCATATTACGAATACTACTATGATGAAATCATCATTCCAGAGGAGCTGTGCGGCGTTCACTATAAAGCCGCGATTCAAAAGCGTAACCGCTGGTTGGTGGACAGAGCCGATTGCCTGATTGCTTATCTGTTCCGGGACTTTGGCGGTGCCTATGAAACCGTCAAATACGCAAAAAAGCAAGGCAAGCCGGTCATCAATCTTGCAGAGCAGAAATGAATTTGCACATTTGATATTGCCCTGCCCTATGGGTATAGTAAAAGAAAAACAGGAGTGAAAACCATGAGTGACACATATTTCGATTTGCCCTCCCGCTTGGAGGATTCCTTCCCGGAGATCGACAGCGATATTGTAACGGATCTGCGGAAAACCAGCGAAGAATACGCGGAAATTCAACAACAGATTTCTGATCTGAAAAAGCGGTTCCCGTGTATTATGAAAGTGATGGAGGACAAAGGTGAGATTCACCTGACCGCAGAGGAACACGCCGCCTTTGTCCAATGCCTTCGGTTATCCCGAAAGCTGGATGATATGGAGCGACTGCAGCTTTACTTCCGCGGACATACGGATGCGGTGGCTTACCTCAAGAAAATTAAAGCGATCTGATACTGACGGCTCGGAACAATCCGGGCCGTTTTTTCATAGATGGCCTTGACTTTTTGATATGCGGATGTATAATATAAACAAAATTATCATAAAGTATCTTATCATAAGGAGACGCGAGTATGAAATTTATAGGTCGAAAAGCGGAACTGGCAAAGCTGAACACAGAATATGAGCGCGATGGCGGTTTCGTGGTCATCTATGGACGACGCAGAGTTGGCAAAACAACGCTGATCAAAGAGTTTCTGAAAAAGAAAACAGCCTTCTACTTCCTTGCAACGGAAGAACTTGAATCTCAGAGTATGAAGCGTCTGGCTGGCGTCGTTGCCCGTACAACGAAAAACTCATATCTGCAGAAAGCGGCATTTACGGATTGGCTGGATCTGTTCCAAGTGATTGCTGATTATAAACCGGAAGAAAAGAAAGTGCTGGTCATTGACGAGTTTCCGTACCTGGTAAAGACCAATCCGGCTTTCCCATCTATCTTACAGAACGCTTGGGATGAAATTCTGAAAGACAGCAATGTGATGCTGATCTTGTCGGGTTCCCTGATCGGTATGATGCAGAAACATGCTCTGTCCTATGACAGTCCCCTGTATGGCCGCAGAACTTCACAGATGCGTCTGGCTCCACTGCCATTTACGGATATATATGCCGTTCAGAAAATGCCGTTTGAACAGGCGGTGGAACAGTACGCTGTGACGGGCGGTGTTCCCAAGTATCTGGAGTTTTTCGAGGATGGCCGGGGACTGGAAGAACAGCTCAAAGATGCGGTTTTGTCCAAAAGTGGGTTTTTGTATGAGGAACCAAACTTCCTGCTGAAAAGTGAATCTGTAACAGCAGTGAACTATTTCTCCATCATCAAGGCCATTGCAGACGGAAACCACAAGCTGGGCAAGATTGCCGGTGTGTTGGGGCAGGAAACTTCCGCTTTGACACCATATCTGTCTACACTTGGGAATTTGGGCTTCATCGAAAAGAAAACGCCGGTAACAGAAAAAAAACCGGAAAAATCCCGTAAGGGACTGTATTTCATCTCGGATAATTTCATTCGGTTCTGGTTCCGCTATGTTTATCCCTATAAGGGTGAACTGGAACTGGACAATATGCAGATTGTTTTGGATGAAATCAGAAAAGACTTTGTAGAGAAATTCGTAGCATTTGCTTATGAGGACATTTGCAAAAATATATTTGCAGATTTGTGCAAGAATGGGGCGATTTCTTTTGTGCCATCCCGTATCGGCTCTTACTGGTTGAACGATTTCGATGGGGATACGGAAATTGATGTAATGGCCGTAGACCATCAGAATAAGCGGATATTTGCAGGAGAATGTAAATACCATGCAAAACCTGTGGATGTGCCTGTCTATTTTGCGCTGAAAAAAAAGGTTGATGGCGCTGCTGAAATTCGCAAGGCATATCCGGGGTATGATGTTATCTTCGGCGTGTTCAGTAAAAGCAGCTTTACGCAGCGTATGATTGATACTGCAAAAGAAAACACAGGGCTGCTCCTGATCAATGAGGATCATTTGGTGTAATCTTTATTTCAGCAAAAATCGCACATTTGCAGATGCTTTTGGCCTTTGCTATGATTGTATAAAAGGAGGCTGAGGAGCAATGATTTATTTTACTGCGGATACGCATTTCGGCCATGCCAATGCAGTATGGATGTGTGGACGGCCTTATCCCGATGTTGAAGTCATGAATGAAGCGATGATTGCAGCATGGAATGAGCGTGTACATGGAAATGATACCGTATATATAGTAGGCGATATGTTCTTTCGCTGTGCTGATCCGGAAAGCATCTTAAGACGGCTGAAAGGCAAGAAACGCCTGATTGTGGGCAACCATGACGGTTCTTGGATGGGAAAGGTTGATTTGAACCGCTATTTTCTCAGTGTAGACCATCTTCTGGAGATTTCGGATGGTGTACATGCCCTGACACTCTGTCACTATCCAATGCTGACATGGAAACACGCAAGGCGCTCCTATATGATCCACGGTCATATTCATGCGGATACTAATGCGGATTTTTGGCCGCTGATCCGCTGTCGGGACAATGTGCTGAACGCCGGTGTAGATCTGAACGGCTACCATCCTGTTACCTTCGATGAACTGGTGGAAAACAACCGCAAGTTTAAGATGGCACATGAAGAAGAGTGAGATGAATATCATAAGTGAGATTATCATAATTAAATTTATTATAGTGATATGGACAACCGTGCCGTTATTACACAGCCGATTGGTTTTCTTCGGAGAATCAGTCGGCTTTTTCTATGTCAAAAAGTCCAGCTAATAAATGTCAATAGTGAAATGAAAAAAATTGATTTATTTTTCTGGCTAAAAAAGGGCGCACTAACCCCTTGGTGAAAATATCATTTTTAAAAGATATTGATTCGTTGGATTTTCAGTATTTATGCAGCTATGTCGCATTTAGCAGCATTGTATTGTTTGATATGCTCCTGTGGAGTAATGATTTCAAAAGGCTTGTTATCTCTAAGTATGGCAAATATCATGTTGCATACTTTGTGTGAGACAGCACCCATTGCTACAAGCTTCGGTTTTGATTTGCATTTCTCCAGATAATAATCGCGGAGTACTGGTTTTTTTGCCTCTCCGGTACGAGATACACTGATGCTTTGCAAGGTCAATGTGTGAATAACACGTCTTGCAATAGAAGAACCTCTCTTAGACATTTGAATCTTGGTTCCTTCAAATTTACCAGACTGTTTTACTGCCGGATCAAGACCGAAATAAGCAAAAAGCTGCTTCGGTTTTGAAAATGCAGAGAAGTCACCAATCTCTCCCATGAGAGATACAGCTGAGCTGATAAGAAACCAGCACCTTTGAATGATTCAATTAAGTGAATCTGTTTGACAAAGTCAGTATCTTCGTTGGCATCAACAAGTTCATGCATTGCATCAAGAATGCTTTCGATTTCTTCATCATACTTACGGATGAAACTGATATACAAACGAATACGTTTGATATTGCTATCTATAATGTAGCCGAATTCATTAGCATCATGAGCAGCCTGAATAATGGCATTATACTTGTTATGAGCATATGTAAGTCCAAAACGAGCAGTTGATTTAATGATATCAATAATCTCCTGCATATCAGCCTCAAGAAAGGCATTTGGAGAAGTGTATTTATCCAACAAAGTCAGGGATGTATTTGTTGTAACCTTGGAAAATATTCCAAGATACTGTGGAAATGCCATGCGTAGTTCGCCTTGTAGTTTATTTACATAGGCGCAACGGTTATCCATTAAATCGTAGTACTCACGACAGAGATTACGGCAGTTTAAGGCAAGGTCAGATGGCATAAGAGAAACCTTTAAATCAGGCTTTAAACCAACGAAAGAAGCCTTTTTAGAATCAAAATGATCATTATGTACTTTTCGTATATTCATATTTGTGCTATTCTTTGTGATGATAGGATTAATAACCGAGCAGTTAAAACCCTTATCACGAAGATAGCAGAAGAGTGGGTAATGATAAATTCCCGTGGATTCCAGGAAAATGCGACTTTCCAAAGAATACAACTCTTCTGTTTCTTTTATTTTAGAAACAGCAGTTGTGAGGGAATCCATATTACTGTGTAGGATTTTATAAGGTTTTCCTATTAATTGTTGATTTGGAAGTGCAATAGACATCCAGGAAAAGTCAGCACCAACATCAATACCAACAGAGATGAATAAATCATCAAGATTAAAAATAACATTGTTTGACATGAGCAATAGCTCCTTTCTGATAGGAATCCATTTCCAATCTGGCAGGTACACAACCTAGCGCGTTATTCGGGTATGGCCTTCCGGCTCCCAACCAGCTAAAACATAAAACCCTGTCGAATGGACTAATTGACTTTCTTGCAGGTATCAGCCACAGAAGTAGCTTCCCAAGGAGGTGAACATTCTTTGTCCTATCCTAAAGAATAATACCTTATGTTTCATCTGGTGTCTATCAGGAGCCGTCAGACATGACAATGAATTTTTGATAACATCTGAGGAAGGAAGAACCCCTTCTTCTGTTATCTTATATATAGAAACTTATTAACCAAGTAGCCTTATTGGCTACACCAATATAATACTAGGGTGTGATGTGATGCAGCTTGATACAATCGGCAAGAATATCAGAAAGTATCGTCTTATGAAAAAGTTCCGTCAGGAGGATTTAGCTGAGAAAGCCGGACTAACAACAAATTATATCGGTATGGTCGAGCGTGGAGAGAAAATTCCATCACTTGAAACCTTTATTAAGATACTAAACGCTTTGGAAGTATCATCGGATATGGTTCTTGCTGATGTTTTGGAAACAGGATATACCGTCAAGAACTCCATACTGAATGAAAAACTTGCCAAGCTTGCTCCCGAAGATAGAAGCAAGATATATGAGGTTATTGATACCCTATTAAAACACTCAAAGCAAATTGCATCATAAATCACGAAAGTTCGCCTTTATAAGCGAGCTTTCTTTTTTTGATGAGAAAAAAATGGGTCAATCATTTTTTTCGTGGGATTGACGTTGCCACGTTATAGTTTTTCTAAACCGTCCGCCAGCCTTGACAGAAACCTCAGGCAATGCCTTTGGTA
>SFGN01000134.1 GCA_004556565.1 Lachnospiraceae bacterium
TAGTGAGAAAATTATCACGAGGTATAGCATGTTCATAAAAATACTTACAAAAGAATATAAAGGTGAAAAGTATTATTATGCAAGCCTTGTTGAGAACAAACGTATTAATGGCAAGGTTGTGCAGACAGTAAAAGCGAATCTTGGAGCTGTTACAGAAGATCAGATTCCATATTTGAAGGCAGCCTATGCTAAGAAAAAGCCTCGTCTTGTGTATGACGAGGAATAGAAACATAGGAGGTCTGTAGTGAGAAAATCTAAGGATAGACTTTTGAAGGATCAAAACACTATTTTATCGGATTCGTTTCTTGAGGTGTGTCGCGATGGCAAGACCAATACTCTTGTTAGGAGAAGGAAGATGCCTATAGAAGATTTAGTCTATTCTATGATTAATCGCAAAGGTCTTACTCTCAAATTGGAGCTGCGAAATTATATGAAAATAACACATCCAGGAGTCGAAATATCTAAACCGGGCTATCTAAAACAAAGGATGAAATTAAATCCGGAAGCATTTAAGGTTCTTTATCAGTCGCATAACAAAAATTTCTATCAAGATGCAGAGGTTGAACCATATACATATAAGGGATACTTGGTTCTTGCTGCTGATGGTTCGGACATAAACATTCCTACAACTGCTGAAACCGTCGAAAAATACGGCAGTGCTTCGGTAAGAGGAGGGAAACCTTGTGCCCAGATTGGCCTTGGCTGTATTTACGATGTTCTAAACAGGTTTATACTGGACAGCAGTATTAACAAAGTGAAATTCTATGAAATGCGAGTTGCGCAGGAACAACTGAGCAATATAAAAGATACTATTGGTGATAGATATCCATATATGGTTATCATGGATAGAGGCTACCCTTCCACACCTGCTTTTTTGAAGTTTATTGATGATGGCATATATTTTGTTGCCAGATTAAAAACCAGCGATTATAAAGCTGAACAGAAAGCATTAAAATCTAATGATGAAGATGTTGAAATAGCGCTTACAAAAGCCAGAAGAAGAAATTATATTGGTAAAAAAGAAGAATCAACTATGATGAGTAGAGACTTCTTTTCTTTGCGCATGGTAAAAGTGAATTTTGATAATGATACTTCAGAAATATTAGCCACAAATCTTCCACGAGAAACATTCCCAGAGGAATGTTTTGCAGAAATATATCATATGCGATGGGGTATAGAAACTGCGTACGAGGTATTAAAAGACAGGCTAAAAATCGAGAATTTCACTGGAATAAAGCCAACACTTATAGAACAGGATATAAATAGCACCATCTATGTCAGTAATCTGGCGGAGGATATAATCTGTGACATAGAGGAAGAAGATAAAGAACATCTAAAAAATGATTATAAGCATACAATGCAGATAAATAGGAATCTTAGCATCGGTCTGCTTAAAAATGATTTGATATACATACTTATAGAAACAGATGAGAATCGTAAATCAGAATTATTACAAGCTCTTTATGATGAAATAAGAGTCAATGTGGTACCTATCAGACCTGACCGTCATTATCACAGAACGAAAGGTCAGCTCGCGGCTAATTTTTCAAATATACATAAACGAAGCTTCTAAAATAAATATACCATTTAGATAATAAGGGACAGGTATGCCCTTTTTTAAACAAAGATAGATAATCGAAGAAAAAGGTCAAGTCCTTTTTGATAAAGAACTTGACCTAAATCTTAAGTTAATGACATTGCATAAATACTGGGTCTATTTTTGCAAAATCCTATTCGAATTCGCAAAATCAAATTTAGTTCTATACAGTTTTGTATAGGAGATTTGGTTCTATTTGATTTTGTTTGTTTCCAACTGTCATATCTCTATTCTTAACTTCCTATAAAATTAACTCTCGTCATATCCAAACAACGCATTATTCATCGTCAAAATCTTCTTCATCCCAGTCTGGATACTGTTGAATACTTCCTTTCGACTTAACAATACGAGGCTTGAAACTCTCCTGAACTTCACTGATTTTCGACACCGTAATTGTGAACATCCAATCATCTCCGTAGTCATAATGAAGTGCAAATTTCTGTCCCTTACAAAGTCCGACCTCGTCTAGAGTTATATCTGCCGAAGGTTCGTCTCCCTCAGGATCTGACTGATATGTATATTCACTATACATACGGTTATCCATACAAAATTCATACAGATGCTCGTCTATGAAATCAAATGCCTCCAGAATAACCTGGCATAATTGATTTAATGTGCTATTACCGCAAATTTCGATATTTCTATAAATATCACGTCCTCTTCCAGCAGGATATATCTTCATCGAATATTGATTATTCATCATCCACCTCATTTCCAGACAGGAATCTCATCACTTCCTCAAAAGAGCGTTCACTATTAGCAAATGCCTCCATCAGTTCCTTACTTCGAAGTTCATCTCTTTTTCTCATCAGTTTCTCAAGCTTATCCAGTTCTGCTTCATATCTGTCTTTTGCTTTCGAAACCAGTTCTTTTTGTGTTTCAATCTTTTCTTCTATCGAGATGCTTCTTCTTGCCATGGTTCTTATCCTTCTTTCTCTATCTTCATTAAGTCTTCATTAATCGCAGTCGCCTGAGTTCTGACATTTGCTGCTGTCATGTTAAATGCCTTCAGGATTTCTTTCTGCGTAGCTGTAACTGCATAATCCATGCGGTATCCACGGTCGCTCTGCCGGATCAGTTCTATCTTTTCCAATTCCCTGATCGCAGCCGGAACGGTCATATAATTTTTCTTTCCGCTCTTTTGCATCTGCTCCTTTAGGCAGGTATAAAACCTGCTTCGAATGATCAGTGCCACAAACTCTATGAATATCTTTGCATGTACAGACTCACTGGTATGTACTCGGAAACTTTTATTCCCAAGATAAGATTTATCTCCACGGAACAACTTTTCTGACGCATCTCTGCTCTTGTACAGTTCGAGTGCCTGTGCAGCCGTCATCTTTTCTGACGTTATAAGGACAAAATATCCACAAAGCCGTATCTCTTCATTGATCACATCATGAAGTTCACGGCCGTACATGAATTTTTCATCCTTTTTTCCTTTATTGTAATAGATCAGATCAAAGTACCTGGCGAAACCTCCGCCTTTGATTTCATATTTTGTGCCTTCATGTTTATGAAGGCATTCAGCCATGCGGTCAATCTTTGCTTCAATAGCCTCATGTTCACTGCTTCTCTTTCTGTCATTGTAGAAAATATGGAAATAACGTTCTTTTTCATCAGACGGATAAAGCTGCTTTTTTACAGTAATGCCACTTACTTTGTAATCTCTGATGCTGTATCTCCGGTCTTCCTCAAAAGTTCCTTTTACTTCAAGAACAAGACTTTTTACAAGTTCCTTCATACCCTTCATCATAATGACAAACTCATATCCGCATTTGTCCATGTAGTGTATGTTTTCTTTACTAAAATATCCCCTATCCAGAATAAAACCAACGTTTTTGTATCCATAACTGCCTGCTTTTTCCAACGTGTACTGTAGCTGTGAGACATCCACAATACTTCCCGGATAATCCTCATAGTACAACGGTTTTGCATTGTTTCCATCATAGGCAACAGAATAATTAATGACAGGTGCACCGGTATCTTCCTTGGGGTGACCATACTCTACAAAATCGATATCCCCTGCCTGGCAGTTTTTGTTCGTTGAATCGTAAGATATGTATATCTTTTGGCTATGATCCTGTGTTTCATTCCATCCATCCAGAAATGCCAGACTTTGGTCTCTTGTAATACTGTTAATGAAGTCAGAAACCTTCGAGTCACTATAGATTTTCATCCTGTCTGTGAATAACGGATGATTAAATGCATAATCAGGATAATACTGACCGGCATTGTTCTCTGCAATGATGGAATACACAGCCAAATCAAGAAACAAACCACTATTCTTACCGATGATGCCTCCAATCATTTCATCCAGGTGATACTCTGAAATGATTCTGCGTAACACTAAATATGTACCAACTCTGAGACACCCGCTCCTGTAAGCTTCGCCTTTTGTTTCCGGAAGTTCCTCCGCCGGAAAAAATTTCAGAAAGTTAGTATTCGGATACATCAGCTCCGGATCATCATCTGTACACTTGCCAATCGATGTACTCTTAGGGACAGTGTATCCTTTTTCCGAACTGTAATTATGCTCATATGCGTAGTAAATGTACGTGGTTCCCTTGATTTTTTTACGAGTTATCCCAGCTGAATCAGATGGTATTTTTACTTTAAAATCGAGATACATGGCACCTACCTTTCGAGAGTTAATTACCTCTCTTTTATTCTACCATATTTACTCAATTTTTCAAGAAAAATCGCATTTTTTCACTGAAATCAAGGGATTTTTATCCTCTTAATTACCTTTTCTGATACAAACGAGAGTTAATTATCATGGAAGTTCACAAAAAATCAAGATTTTACTGACAACTATCTTGACAATTACCGTCATGGAAGTTCACATGTAAATAAACTTGACAACATTTATTTTGAATACACCGCATCATTTCTGGAAAGTAGATACACACAGTATTGATTCATGCTGATTCCCTCTCTCTGAGAATGCTCTGCCAGTGATCTGTGTAGGCTTCGTGGAATTCTTAATTTAAACTGTCCAGAATAATCTTCCAGACTGTCTGGTTCATGAATCTCTACACCGTCTTCTAATGCAGCTTCAATCCATGCTTTTTTTGCATCCAGTGCATTTGCTACCGCACTCTCCACTGTCTCACCACAAGTAATGCAACCAGGCAAATCCGGATAAGAAACTACAAATCCGCCTTCATCTTTATCTTCCACGATTTCCATACGATAGGACATTGCCATATAATCATTCAGCGTCTTCATCATTCTTCGCCTCGCTTTCTACAATCCGCCTTACCATTTCCACATATACTTTCTTGATTGGTTCATGCTTTGGTATTGTAATTGGCATACACCCTTGCTTTCTGAAAGTGTAATGACTGCTTCCACTTCTTGGTGCGTTCATTTCGTATCCGTAGCTTTCCAATACCTTCCGTAACTCATCAAACCGGAGGTCTTTCGATAAATTGCATATACGTGTTATCAGTTTATCCCATTTTGACATTTGTTATACCTCCTACGTATATTATATGTGGTATCCTATATGGTGTCAATTAAATTATGCATTTATTGTTAACTTCCCAATATAAATTCCACTCAGCAAGAATTAATTAAATTTTATGAAAAAAGTCCGAAAAATCGGGCTTTTTTTCTGTCAAGCATTTTTGAAAATGTCCTAAAATAAGTGAAACATTAGCCCCGTCAATTCGGGGCTGTTTTATTTTGGGAATCCTACTCGGTGATGATTAAA
>SFGN01000135.1 GCA_004556565.1 Lachnospiraceae bacterium
ACAACACCAAAATCTTAAAGTCGACAGCAAAATTCTACATATCTAATTTTTATCAGAAAGATTCACAATCCAAAGACACAAGATTTTTTACGCCCTCTTCCATGCAATCTGAGGCTTATGAATACGATCAAGGGAAATTCCAGTTTCAATCGGATCCCCCATATCCTTAACAGCCTCTTTTTCTGCACACTCATAATTCATGCCAGCATGAATATTTGCCTCAATCTGATCTTCCATATGATTCTGCAATTCCTGTCGTATGTATGGTCGGGCCTTCTTGCAGCGAATCTGTTCTAACAATGTCTTCAAATATTCATCCATAAGTCACACCCCCAATGCAAGAACATTCGATACTGCTCCCGAATACTCTTTCCATTCTTCCGTTTTCTTCTCCAGAAGTTTTCCTCCCTGTTTTGTCAGACTATAATACTTTCTGGTTTTGCCGCCAATTTCTTGTTCATATACCATCAACAAACCTTTCTCTTCAAGACTGTGCAATAGTGGATATAGCGTTCCAGCCTTCAATTCAAATACATTCTGAGATTTTTGACGTAATGTATCTATCATCTCATAGCCGTACATGTCCTTTTCAGATAACAATTTCAAAATAAGCATCGTCATACTTCCAGAAACTAATGATTTTTCAATAGCCATAAACTTCATCCTCCTTATGTAGATAGTCTATATATCGGTTATCTATATAATATACAGATATCTATCAGATGTCAAGAATTTTTATCATATTATAAGCAATCTTGACTATAATCACTTTGCTGTCTAATCTGCATTTTCGCCTGACGCTTCGTTTCTGTCTTCTCTCACTTCCTACCCATATACAATCTCTGTAAGCACCATTTCCTCTGCTGTAGTCCTTATTCCATTCATCTTCCGTACCCATAGCATCGGCTGTTCTGCCTTCAACTGTTCCGTAACTCCCTGCTTTTCTGCCATCTGCATCACCAGCACCTCCACTCTCTCATATGCTTCCCGATCTACCCTGTTCAGATGTTTATTAAGCTTCCCTTGCAACATCAACATCTGATAGTACGGTTTTCCATGCTCCTTGAGATATGTTTTCCGGAGTATTCCATACTTCCCGTAATGTGCTTCTTCGTCCTCAGGAAATTCCAGATCCAGCAGATAATAATCCCCATACAACGTGTAACCCAGACCATTCTTTTCATCGTAAATATGCTTATCCATAGCGTCAATCCTCCTTATCTTGCGTCTCGGTCATGCGACCGCTTATTTGCTTTTCTTCTGTTTTTCTCAGCCATCTCTCTGCTTTTTTCGTTTTGAATGAGATATTTGGAACGTTCTTCTCCAACTGCACGTTTTAATCGTCGATAATCCTTATTTTCTTCCCACAGAACGGAATTTTCATTCAACAATTCCTGTTTCTGCTCCGCTAATGTATGATTGGAATTTTTCAGTCTATCATACTTATAAACGACCTGATCCAACTGCTCTTTTACTTGAATATATTTCAGGTACAAACCATATAGCAGCTCTTTAAGTTCACTGATTACCGGAAATGCTTTTTTATCCCGGTAACTCTTGGCACTTTCCAGCATCCCAGCTTCTGGAAGTACCTCATCAACTGGTTTTGAGAATTCACCGGCATATCTTTGGATATCTTTTGCAATAATTTTAGCCTTGTTCAGACTTTTCTCATATTTATCGGCAGTTGCTTTCGCCTGTTCTGCTTCCTTTTCTGCCTGGGCACGCTCTGCTTTCTTTTTCTGCAGCTCATCCCCAGTCTGCTGTAATTCCTCATGGAGATTATCTGCCAGTTCATGGTAAGTAGCAGTTTCCTTCTGCAACTGTGCTTTCTTCTCTTCCAGAACTGCCACTTCCTGTGCACGCTGTTCCTTTTTGAAATTTAAGACATCCAGATGCTCCCGGTGTGTACCTTTTTGCTCCCAGATCATCCCATATCTTTCTGCGATCTTCGCCAGCTCTTGCTTCTCCGATTCCATCCACTGATTATATTCAGTATTTTCCCTACCCTTTCCGACAAAGCCTCTGGATGCCAGCGCCTGCTTCATGGATACTCTGGTATCCGGTCCACGTTTACTTCCAGTTACATACGGCACAAAATCAATATGAAGATGTGGTGTTGCCTCATCCATATGAAGATATATACCGAATACCCGGAACTGTGGGTTTCTCTTTTGAAAGTCTTTTGCAAAATCAAGCAATGCCAGTCTGGCAATCTGCCCTTCTCTACTTAAGCACCCGGTATCGTCTTTATTCCCAATTTGAAAGATTGCTTCGTGGAAAACTTTCTCCTGTTTTCCAGTTCGGATGTGCTCATAATAATCTTCAATTTTTCTGTCTTTCCGTTTTTGTTTTGCGTTGTACCGTTCAATTGCTTCATCAAATAATTCATGGTAAACGTCCTTCACATTCTCTGACTGCAGTACCACGTTTCGGATTGTCCGGGCAGCATCTACGTTTTCTGCAATAAACTTTCTCTCATTGTGGGCGATAGAACCTTTTCCAATCATACCGCTTATTGTCCTTTTCATTTCCACTATTCTCACCTCCCTCGCTGATAAAAATGTCGGATATGGCAAAAAGAAATCTGCGCCGAATACGGCGGTTTTGTTACTTTTGTCAAAAGTAACGCAAAAGCACTTTCGACAGCCGTACCGTCCATCAAAAGTACCCTTGCGCCCTGCCGGGGGCTATACCTCCCTTCGGTCGGTGAGGCTGTGCCCGGTTATATCCTTGCCTGGATATATTCCAAATCCCCACGGTAAGGTGTCCCCACCAGATACCAGTTCCGGGCAACATCCATTTCCATCCGGGTCTGTACCCATTTGCCATCCATCAAAATCTGCAGGCATTCCCCACAGTGCAATCCGGTATCAATCCACAAGTCCGATGACAAGATACCGTATCTTCCGTTGTTGCTGTTGTAACCAAGTCTTCCTTCTCTCATTTTCACGTTCTCCCTTCATTCATCTTTATCGCAAGGATGCCCTGAAACAGGGCTCCCTTCGCAACCATTCGCCTATCGTTAGTGCAAGAACATTCCGTCTGCACCTTACAGTCTGTTCTTTGTTTGCTATCTACAGGTGCGTGACACGCTCCTGTCATAGGGTAGTCAACAAGAAATGTTACCATCGGAAACTGTCCGATATGCCTCGTCTATCCAGATATTCCTGCCGGGATCTTTCCCGTTCTTCCTCTGTAGAGGCAGTTTTCGACTGTGTGTATAATTGCCGGTTCGCCATACGATCCACCTTTTCCATAAGCCCTTTGCAGATTTCCTCCGAACAGCTTTGATCGTCCATCAAATGATAGGAAACAAGCTGTCGGAACAGGTTAAACGGTATCTGTACATTCTTAATTTCCATATAGTCTCCTTTCAAGGTGGCAAGATGCCCTGTTCTTAAGAAATGGTCATCTTGCCATCTTCCATTTATTCTGACAACATCCAGAACCATTGATTGCCACGTTTTACAGAATCAATCTCCAGTTCCAGTTTTGCGTTTCGCAATGTTTTCTTCTTAATCCCACGCTTTTCAGCTTCTTCTTCAATCTTTCTCTGGGCCATACCACCGTTAGCCAGTATTTCCAGCAAGAACTCTTTCGCTTTCCGGCTTTTTTGCCCTCTGCTGTCACCACTGAGTAGATCATCTGCGCTGATGTCATATTCCCCGATCCATTCAAAACCTGTCTCCTTATCCAGACGGAATGCTATGGATTTTCCTTCCGGTGCAAGGGAGCTTTTTACATGACATACCACACGAATTTCTGGTTCATCCCTAATTCGCCCAACAATCAGCACACTTCTGGCTGCCGCCTGAAAATCAATAGAACCTAAGCCACGATAGGAAGACTTTCCATTGCTGTTTTTATTCATATGCCCGATCAGAATGATTGCACAGTGATATTTCTCTGCAAGCACCGCTACACGTTTCATTAACGGGCGGATTTCATTTGCCCGGTGCATATCCACCTCTGCACCAAGGAAGCCTTGTATTGGGTCTAATACCACCAGACGGGCTTTTGTCTGTACAATAGCTTCCTCCAGCCGGATATCCAGCATAGTAAGTGGCTGTTCCCGATCATCAATGACCAATACTCTGGAACAGTCTGCACCAGCCGCTAAAAGCCTCGGTTTAATCGTATCTCCCAGTCCATCCTCTGCTGTCTGATAAATAACATTCACAGGCTCCATTGGACTTTCCAATAATTTCGTATCAGAATCATTCGCCATTTCTGCTCCACTCTTTTCCTCGGTTGCCTGTTCTTGCTCTGGCAGAATCTTTTCTCCTCTGGTCAATTTTGCAATGATCTGAAGTACCATCGTGGTCTTACCTTCCCCGGGATCTCCCTGAATAATCGTTACCTTCCCAAAAGGAATAAATGGGTAAAACAGCCATTCAATCTGTTCCACCTCTACCGTTTCCATATTGATCAACTTTAGATCCGGCTCCATCCTTTTTGTTTCTATTTTCTGTGTCTCTAATCTGTTTGTTTCCATCCGTTCCTCCTTATTTTCCCGTTGAAAGGAACAGGAGATTTTGATAGAATACCCATAGAAAGTTTTGGTTTGAGTATTCTACCAAATTCCTGCCTTTAGGTGTTTGCCGACACTTAAAGGCTTTTTACTGTCCATCTTTCATTCCCTTCATCGTTACCGTAATTTGTTTAATGACATCCAATAAATCTTTTGGTACTTCCTCACCTTCTTTGATACGCTGAAGCTCCTCCAGAACTTTTGCCAGTTCCATTTTCAGTGCTTTATACACTCTTGGATTCCCCACTACGACAATTTCTTTTTCCAGTAGGCGCTGGACAATGTATTCCTGCTTCGTAAGTCCGGATAATCTGACCAGCGTTTCAATCAATTCATCCTCTTCCGGTGATACCCGGAAAGCTACAGTCTTGTTCCTCCAACGTCCCTGACTGTCCCTGTTTTTTGCTGACATCTGTTTTCCTCCTTTGTAAATTCTTCACATTACATCCATCCGTTCCTGATCCAATCGGTCTACCATCTCCGTCTGCACGGATGGAAATAAATGTGCATACCGGTAAGTGATCTTTTCTGCAGAATGCCCTACACGTTTCCCGATTGCAAGAGCTGTAAATCCCATATTAATCAGCAGGGAAACATGGCTGTGACTGAGAAAATCCAAACGTTTGGATTTCCTTCGATATCCAAACTTAAATAAAATCCAAACCTTTTGCAGATGATGCAGGAAATGCAATAAATAGGATCTGAAAAGGTTTGGATTTTATTTTAGGTGTATG
>SFGN01000136.1 GCA_004556565.1 Lachnospiraceae bacterium
AATGAACTGGTTTATGTGTAGGGGGATGCTTATGAGATACCGGATTGAATACGCAGGTGGTCGGTGCTGTAATTTCGCCAACAGCCGGAAAGACCTTCTGGAATGGCTGAAACTTTTAAAGGATGAAGAGATCACAGATATTCGGAAAATCTACAAGAACGGTGTGACAGATTCCGTACTTGAGAAGTACCAGAATTATCTGGATAAGAATGCCGGATAAGGTAGAAAGGAATGTATGGGGATGAAAGAGGAAGCATTAAAGGAATTTGTGGATTTTATCATTCAGGAACGGATGCAGAAAGCATTCAGCCAGATGAAAGCAGAAAAAGAGCCGGGCAGAGAAGACGGAATTGAGCGGAAGTATCAGGAGGCAGTTGCGTTGCTTCCACCGGATAAGGAACAGGCAGTCCGGGAATACTGTGATGCTATTTTTGATAGTGGGGCAGATGCCGAGCAGTTCTTTTATCGGCTGGGCCTTAAGGATGGAATCCGGTTGCATAAGATTATAAAGGGCATCGTAAAGGAAATATCTTAAAAGCCGAAAAGTGTGTTACTTATTAAGTTGGTTGGACCGCTGTGTAGCGGATAGTACGCGCGGCATTGCGAGAGACCGGAATTTCTTCATCAAGAGGAATTCCTCCCCGGTTGTTAATATAAGGAGAAAACTTTTATCAAATGAAGAAGCAGGAACCTATTGATTTTCCACAGAAATAGGGTATACTTAATTCAGCACAACTGTTCTGGAACAAGGGGGATTAAATGGCGAATTACACAGAAGCACACTGGAACGAGAAAAAGGTGAACCTGATGGAAATGTGTTTTAACGGCTTTACCGAGTTAGGACTGTACGGCACAGGTATCCGTTCATTGGCAAGGCATTGCGGGTATAACACTTCAATGATTTATACATATTTCAAGGACTTTGATGACCTGATTATCCAGTCCACCGCACACTGTATGGGCAAGATTGAGGATGAATTTATGGAGAAAGCCCCCACGGATGTGGAGGACTTATGGCGGTTTATTGACGAGATACCATACTGGACCGCAGAGAAGCACGGGAAAAAATACAGGTTCATGTACCAAGTCTACACCCACCCGAAATACAGGGAGTACGGCAAGGAATTCTTTGCGGGTGTGGACCGGCGTTATACGGAATACGCAAAGGGCTTGGAGCCAAAGCTGGGGATCCCACACGAAAAAATCACACCGCTTATTTTTAATCTGGTCAGGGCCTGCGTACATTACGCACTGTTTGAGGATGAATTCTATATGAAATCCCAGATAGAATCGCTGAAGGATACGCTCAGGTTTTATATTGAAAAGTATAGCCGCGGCGAAGCGGCGGGGAAAAAGGAGGAAACATTATGAAAAAAAGGTTATTAAGCCTTGCAATGGCGCTGTGCATGGTACTGTCCTTACTGCCGGCAACAGCGTTTGCTGACGAAAATGCAGAAACACCTGTGTGTACATGCGAAGAAGCCTGCACGTTGGAAGAGATGGACGCAGAGTGCCCGGTCTGTGGCGCAGAGGGGGCAACCGTGGAAAACTGCTGTAAGTATGCAGTACCTGCAACGGAAGCACAGCCAGAAGCAACAACACCGACGGAAGCACCGGTTTGTACCTGTGAAGAAGCCTGCACGGCGGAAGCCATGAACGCAGAGTGCCCTGTTTGCAGTGCAGAAGGTGCATCTGTGGAAGATTGCTGTAAGTATGTGGCACCTGAACAGGATGGGTCCACGGAAACAACAACACCGCCGGAAGTACCGGTTTGTTCCTGCGAAGATGCGTGTACGGCGGATGCTATGGACGCAGAGTGCCCGGTCTGTGGCGCAGAGGGTGCAGTTTTGGAAAACTGTGGGAATTACATTGCACCTTCAGTGGAAGAGCAGGTAGAAGAAGTGGTCCAGATGGGAGCACCTGCAGGGGA
This sequence comes from Lachnospiraceae bacterium, assembly GCA_004556565.1. Lineage (GTDB taxonomy): Bacteria > Bacillota > Clostridia > Lachnospirales > Lachnospiraceae > Schaedlerella. Next base: position 1,931 of record SFGN01000136.1, read on the forward strand.
AGAACCGGAGCTGACTGCCGTAGAAAAAGTGCAGGCTATGATCAATGCCCTGCCCACGGTGGAAGATCTGGAAGATGCAGACGATGAAACCGTGGATGAAGTTTATGCAGCCCTTCAGGATGTCTATGACGCACTGGATGAACTTAGTACGGAAGAACTGGATCAGATCACTGGACTGGATAAACTGGCTGCTCTTATGGAGTGGTTTAACGGACAGGTGGCTGCTCTGGATGATGGTACGGTTACCACAGAAGAGGAACTGATAAATGCTGTCGCTGCCGCCAAATCCGGGGATACTATCACCTTGGGTGCCAATATAACCCTGACCAAAGATTTGGTTGTAAATTATCAGACAGTTGATACTATTAACCTAACGCTCGATATGAATAATTACACTTTGAATGGCACCATAAAACTATATGCATGTATCTTTACAGTGATTGGAAAGTTGGATGCGGATGTGTATGCGAATGCGAATTCGAATAATGGCTGGGTTATTAGTCAACTTTACGGGGGCACCTATGCCGGCAATGTGGTTGGTTATGGAGTAAATATTTTCAGTGGTACCTTCGAAAAAGAGATTTCTGGATCGAGTATTTATATACTTGGTGGTACTTTCCAAGATACAGTAGTTTGTGAGCGTGTGTATGGAGGGACTTTTCTGAAATCTTGCACGGTAAAAGAAACTCTTTTTGAAGGTATTTTTTATGGTGAATCCATCATAAATAGAGTAGCTTCGAAGGCTTATGCTGTAGAATATCTGAATTTTGATAAAACAACGATAGCCATAGAATATCGAACTGAAGGGGATACTTTTTCGGGGGTTACGCCAAGCAGAAAGGGCTACATTTTTAATAAGGGCATATGGTATATAATTGATGCAGATGGCAAATTGACAGGGAACTCATGTACACTTCCCGGTGCAATTCCTGCTGATAAATTCACTAATCGTAAAATTATCGCCTTTCCCGCTATGTGGGAGGCAAAATATTACACTGTTAAATTTAATACCAACGGCGGTGACAATAACATTAGCGACAAAACACATGTAAAATGGACAGATGACGTGCTTAAGTTTGTTAATGCTCCTACAAAAACAGGATATACCTTTAATGGATGGAAATGCGACGAAACGGGTGGAACTGTCACCGAAACCACAACCTATGGCGACATTGATGTGGATGATAAGCTTGGAAGCATTACACTTACGGCACAATGGGCAGAAAAGGATGGATACTCTGTTACCCTTGATACAAACGGTGGAAATGCCATTGAAAGTAAAACAGGCGTAAAATGGACAGATAAGGTGCTTGACGGTATCACTGATCCGGTAAAGGACGGCTGGGAATTTACCGGCTGGAAATACGGGGATACAATCGTTAAGGCAGATACCACTTACGACAAACTTGCCTCTTCCGATACGGTTGAGAGTATCGAACTGACGGCACAGTGGAAAGATATTGCTGGACCAACAGGTGAAATCTGTATCGGTATAAATAAGTGGGAGGCGTTGCCGGATAACATTACTTTCGGTCTGTTCTTCAAGGATACCCAGACGGTAAAAATCACTGCAAGTGACAACAGCGGCGAAGCGGTTACCATAGGATACCTGATAACCGACAAAGCACTTTCTGATGGGGAACTCGCTGCAGCCACCTTTGACACATATGATAGTGAATTCACCATTGCTCCTGATCGTGCGTGTGTGGTTTATGCAAAACTGGCGGACACAAGCGGCAATGTGGAATATATCAGTTCCAACGGAATTGTGCTGGATGCTACAGCCCCTGTTATTTCCGGTATCGAAGATGGCAAGACCTATTGCTCTTCACAGACGTTTACCGTTACAGAAACCTATCTGGATAAAGTAACCGTAAACGGTGTGGAAGTGGCACTTGATGGAAGCAACCAGTATACACTTGACCCGGCAGAGGGGACACGGACGATTGCTGCCACGGATAAGGCAGGCAATAAAGCCGAAATAACTGTGACCGTAAACGAAAGGCATACCTACGGCGAATGGCAGTCAAACGGTAACTCAACACACACACGCTATTGCATTGTTGAAGGCTGCAGCGTCCATGAAGACGGCAACTGCTCAGGCGGAAAGGCTACCTGCACAAGCAAGGGAGTCTGCGAATACTGCGGCAAAGAATACGGCGAAATCGACAGCACAAACCATAACCTTGAAAAAGTGCCTGCAAAGGCAGCAACTGTAACCGAAACCGGAAACATAGAGTATTGGCAGTGTCAGGATTGCGGTGATATCTTCTCAGATCCGGACGGTAAGGATGAGATTGAGCTGGAAGACACAGTGACCGAAAAGCTCCCGCCCAAAATCATTAAGGGCAAAGGACAGAGCGTAACAGAAGGGGAAAAGAATGCATTGTCTTTCACATCCAATGCAGCGTTCAGCGATTTTATCCGGGTTGAGCTTGACGGTAAAACCCTCGATGATAAGAACTATTCCGCAAAGGAAGGAAGTACGGTTGTAACCCTGGATGCTGATTACGTTTCCACACTTCCAGCCGGTGAGCATACCATTGGTATTGTATCGGAAAGCGGTACTGCTTCTACAACATTTACCGTGAATGAGAAAGCTGACAGTACAGATTCCCCACAGGCAGGAACGAACAATACAAATACCCCGCAGACCGGGGATAACAGCCCCCTTGCATTGTGGATTGCACTTCTCTTTGTCAGTGGTGGTCTGCTGACTGTTATAGGAATTTACGGAAAAAAGAAAAAGTATAACAGATAAAAGAATAAGTCATATTTAGCTCCTCTCTTCCGCATAGGTTGGGAGGAGTTTCTTATTCCATGAAACTCAGAGAGGATGTAAAATAAAACTGAATATGACCGGTGAGGTCAAATATGAGAGCCGATGCGATTGGACTTTTTCCCAAAGAAGTGACAAAGTGTCGGCTCTTATTTTTTGAAAAAATCCGATTTGAGGATTTTTGAAAAACCGGGCGAAACGAAAATTCTGACAGATGGGACAGTGTCGGAAATTTCATTTTGTCCGGCGGGTGTACAGAGGGTGCTGAGTGCCGGTGGCACTCGTTTAGCACCGACCGAAGCGGAGCGGAGACCGGCAGCTCCATGCTGGGGTTAAGGGGTGCTGAGCGCCAGTGGCGCTCGTTTAGCACCGACCGGAGCGAAGCGGAGACAAGCCCATTATCGGGTCAAGGGTGAAACGCCTTGCCCAGTGATTTGATGCCTGCGTCAAGTCGTACTGGGTATTATCTGGCGAATTGTGTTACCCAAAACAGATAATGGAAAGACCACAGAGAAGGGCAGAATGGGAAAAACAAAAATGAAAAAATGCAGAATGGATGAAAGGGGGAACCAGAAGAATGAGAGCCACAAGGCATAATGGCAGATCGGGGAAACATGGTGTTTATAATCCGAAGCACAATGATAGAAAATCCGATATTGCCAACAGTGAGCATATTGATGCGGAGAGGGAAAAGCAGAATATCTATTGGGACTGTTACCGGGGATATGTCCAGAACCCTTCGGATAAGACGCTTAGGAATTGGAATCCGATCGAGCCGGAGGCAAGTTTTCATGATATTGAAAAGATGTATTATGAAGACCATTACAGCGGTTTTATAAAAGGGCAGAATGCCAGAAATGAGAAAAACCGCCACCCGGAAAGAAACCGGACTACGGAAGATCTGCTGAAAAATAAAATGACCTGTCCGGAAGAAACGATATTCCAGATCGGAAAGGAAGGGGAGCATATATCGGGAGAACAGCTTTTCCATATTGCGGATACTTTTATGAAAAGGTTCGAGGGGATGTTTGGAGACCATGTGCATATTTTGGATTTTGCACTCCACATGGATGAGACTACTCCACATATCCATGAACGTCATGTTTTTGACTGTGAGAATAAATATGGGGAACTGTGTCCGCAACAGGAAAAGGCATTGGAAGCACTTGGCATTCCTCTTCCTGATCCAGATAAGCCCAGAGGAAGAAACAACAACCGGAAGATGACTTTTGATCTGATCTGCAGGAATCTTCTGTTTGATGTTTGCAGGCAGTATGGGCTGGATATTGAGGAAGTGCCGGAATATGGCGGAAAGAAGTATCTGGAAAAGCAGGAGTTTATCATACAGGCACAAAAAGAAAAGATTGCCCGGCAGGAACAGATGATAAAGGAGCAGGAAGAGAAAATCATGGATAATGAAACATTGATCGATGAAGTGTCGGAGATCGCTTATGACAAGGCGGTGGAAGTCGTTACGGAAAAAGTAAGGGCACAGACACAGGAAGAGGATATCAGGCTTCTGGATCAGCTTTGCAATAACATTGTCCAGAATCCAAATAATTCTGATAAGGCAAAAACAATTACCAAAAATGTGATTAAGCTGGCGAAAGAGAAATTACGGAATGCAGCAAATGCAGTTATTGAAAAAGTGCAGAAAACTCTTCAGGAGCCAGAGGTCAGGAAAGCGAATACGGAACAGATCAAGAAGAAGGCAAGGACGAGTGTTCTTGAAAAACTGGCTGCCAATAAAAAGCGGGTCGCAGAAGAAAATGCAGCCAGAAAGAAAACAAAAACAAAATATTATGACATGGATTCTCTGTAAAGAGCATTTTGATTTATTCAGTTTTGGATAAAAGTCAGGATGCTCTTTTTTTGAACCCGGTCATATCTGAACGGGTTGGAAAGGAAGTGGATAGAAAGTGAATGTATTTGAAGTAGTAAAGCAGAATGTGACGGTCAGGCAGGCTGCGGAACTTTATGGATTTAAGCCCAACAGGAGCGGATTAATCCGGTGCATTTTTCATAATGACGGTACACCGAGCATGAAAGTTGACCGCAGATATTACTGTTTTGGATGCGGGTGTACCGGGGATGTGATCGATTTTACTGCCCAGCTCTTCGGACTAAAATCCAGAGAGGCTGCTTTGAAGCTGGCAGATGATTTTTGGATCTCCTATGGGAACAGGGCAAGGGATTCTCCCAAAAGTGGGAAAAAGTCTCTGGTGAAAGAAAAAGGGAAGGCTCCAGAAACAGACTGGAAAACAGAATGTGCCAGATTTACAAAAGCATATCTGGATTACCGCACCCTGCTTCTGGAATGGAAAGAATGTTATGCACCAAAAACACCAGAGGAAGAGTGGGATGGGCATTTTGGCACCGCACTGAGGGAGTTGAGTATCGTTGAATATTATCTGGATATTCTTCTGTTCGGTGATGAAGAGGATAAGAAAATGTTTGTCAAGGAAAAAGGAAAGGAGGTGGAAAAGATTGAGCGAGAATGTAAAGGAGCAGGACGCTTTGCAGATCATGGAGCAGATGGCGGATGTGGATGCCATAAGGGAGATCCGCTCCCATCTGGCTGTGACAAATCAGGGAACCGTCAAAGGAACAATGCAGAATTATATGATCGTGCTGCGGGAAGACCCGCTCCTGAAAGGGAGCCTGAGATTTAATCTCCTGAACCAGAGGATCGATATCGTCAGGAAACTCTGGTGGAATGATGGGATCATCTCTATGACAGATGCTGCCAGGGATTTCTTTTATCTGTATTTTGAACAGTTTTATAGTCTGGGCAATGAGAAAAACATGGATAAAGCCCTGAGGGCGGAAGCAAACAGCAAACAGTATCATCCGATCTGCGAATACCTGAACCGCTTAGAGTGGGATGGCACAGAACGTATCCGTTATGTATTGAAGAGGTATATGGGGGCAGATGATTCGGATATGGTCTATGAATGCCTGAAGCATTTTATGATGGAAGCACTGCTCCGTATTTTTAAGCCGGGGTGTAAGGCAGATGAGATGCTCTGCCTTGTAGGAACACAGGGGGCAGGAAAATCTACATTTTTCCGGTTTCTGGCTATTAAGGATGAGTGGTTTTCAGATGACTTGAGGGATTTGGGAGATAAAAAGATTTATGAAAAGCTCCGG
>SFGN01000137.1 GCA_004556565.1 Lachnospiraceae bacterium
CTAAACGATGTGATGACCGATATGCAAAAAGCCTCAGTTTCTATGCAAATGGGGATTCAGGTGCGTAATAAGCTGGTGGCGGCGTATCAGGAAGTGATGTCCATGCAGGTGTAGGTTGTGTAACCTGTTGACTATGCTTGTTTAATTATATCCGATCCCACAGCGTGGGGCATGGATGGGGCAAACTCACTCAATTTCTGGTTTAAAATGGATACCTGATCCTGGTTGTTTTCTGCCATCCACGATCCGTAAACGCGATAACATGTTTTGTCTTCGCTTTGCTCCCAGGAAGAGTGAACTCATTCGTTAGCCTGGGGTTCCTTCTGATCATTATTGTTCCTGCCTTTATCTCTTGCCACGCCAGAGCCCCCTGGATACACATACACCAGGATGAAAACGGTGAGTTGTGTTCAAACTGTAGTACAATTCTCTCCAGTATGAACAGGAAAGAATATGCTATGAACCCTTATATTTATCTTGGTGGCGCAATACTTGCAGAGGTCATTGGTACAACCTTAATGAAGTTTTCAGAGGGGTTTACACGGTTATGGCCCTCTGTTGGCACAATTATTTGCTATTGTGCATCATTCTGGTTATTAGCTCAGACGCTGGCTTATATACCTACAGGGATTGCTTATGCTATCTGGTCAGGAGTCGGTATCGTTCTGATTAGTTTGCTTTCCTGGGGATTTTTTGGTCAACGACTGGACCTGCCAGCTATCATAGGCATGATGTTGATTTGTGCATATTATGGCTAATGTTCGGGGCACCTTTATAATTATGATTGCATTTGCGCGATCATTGCGCCTTTATGCATAATGAGATCAAGGCACATCAAATAAAATAACGATAGGTCACAACAATGAGGTTTTTATGAAAAAACTTATCGTTTCAAGTGTATTGGCATTCATAACATTTTCTGCGCAGGCCGCAGCATTTCAGGTCACTAGTAATGAAATAAAAACAGGAGAGCAACTTACAACGTCTCATGTATTTTCTGGATTTGGGTGTGAAGGGGGTAATACATCGCCCTCATTAACCTGGTCTGGTGCTCCTGAAGGCACCAAAAGCTTTGCCGTAACTGTGTATGATCCAGATGCTCCTACAGGCAGTGGATGGTGGCACTGGACTGTTGCTAATATTCCAGCAACTGTAACATATTTGCCCACTGATGCAGGAAGACGTGATGGTACAAAACTTCCGACTGGTGCTGTTCAAGGCCGAAATGATTTTGGTTATGCAGGATTTGGTGGAGCATGTCCTCCCAAAGGAGATAAACCCCATCATTACCAGTTTAAAGTATGGGCTCTAAAAACTGATAAGATTCCTGTGGATTCTAATTCCAGCGGAGCGTTAGTTGGTTATATGCTTAATGCCAATAAAATTGCAACCGCTGAGATAACACCAGTTTATGAGATAAAGTAGGGTAAGAGTATGCTGGCAAAAGATAAGTCTAACCTAAAGATTGAAGAAATACGGATGCATAAACATCATGAGATTCACAGGGTTAAGCCTCTTATGCCAGCTTTATGTCGTATCCGTCAGGGAAAAAAAGTTATCAATTGGGAGACGCATAGTCTAACTGTTGATAATAATCAGATAATATTATTTCCCTGTGGATATGAATTTTATATTGCGAATTATCCAGAAGCAGGTCTTTATCTTGCAGAAATGCTTTATTATCCCATTGATCTAATTGAAAAGTTTCAAAAATTTTATGCGATAACTGATCAAATTCGTAACACGACAGGTTTCTGCTTACCTCAGAACCCCGAGTTAATATATTGTTGGGAGCAACTAAAAACATCTATTTTCCGAGGCTTCTCAACGCAAATTCAGGAACACTTAGCAATGGGCGTTCTACTTTCATTAGGAGCACATCATGTTAATTGTTTACTTTTATCAGATAGTAAACAATCATTAATAAGTCGTTGTTATAACCTAATGCTATCCGAACCTGGAACAAAATGGACAGCAAACAAGGTAGCGAGATATCTCTACATTTCTGTTTCCACATTGCATCGCCGTCTGGCAAGCGAGGGAATAAGTTTTCAAAGTATATTGGACGACGTGAGGTTAAATAATGCGTTGTCTGCTATACAAACGACAGTAAAACCCATCAGCGAGATTGCCAGGGAAAATGGTTACAAGTGTCCTTCTCGTTTTACTGAAAGGTTCCATAATCGTTTTAAGATAACACCAAGAGAGCTAAGAAAAGCGTCCAGAGAGTAAAAGTATTTTATGAAGGAGCAACAGCATCGATTTTTATTTTGGAAAATAAATACGGCATACTCAACCTATTGTATCCTGAACAATCCGGTGACTTCTGCGCTAATCGGGGACGTTTATAAGCACATATAATTGATACTATCTTCCTCCATCACAATTTCAGAAATGCACGTGTGATTTTTTTGCATCCGGCGTTTGGACTATGTGGAGCTCAAGAGTGGGAAAGTTACAAGAGGTTGAGGGGATAATTAAAGGGATACTTATGACATTAGATATCAGGTTAGGTACGGATATCGTTGTTATTAAATCTAGTTGATACGTTAATTGTTCACTGGGTATTATTAAAAATGGGGCGTTGAAACGCCCCAGAAAATAAAGGGTAATATATAACAGAAGGTTTATATAGTCAGAAGCAAGATAGTGCTTCTAAGGAAAGTGGCTTGAGGGGGCCACTTATATGTTGGGGAGGCAAAGCCTCCCACAACATATCTTTGAGTAATCAGATTAGAACTGGTAAACCAATCCTACAGCAACGATATCATCGGTAGCAACGCCAGATGCTTTCGTGAAATCGCTCTTATCAATCAGGTTGATTTTGTAATCAACAAAAGTGGACATATTTTTGTTGAAGTAATAGGTTGCACCTACATCAATATATTCAACCAGGTCCTGATCACCCCACGCACCCAAGTCTTTTCCTTTAGATTGCAGGTAAGCAACGGACGGACGCAGACCGAAGTCGAACTGATATTGTGCAACTACTTCGAAGTTTTGTGCTTTGTTGGCAATATGGTTATTACCAAAAACAGTCATGTTCTGGGTTTCAGAATAGGTGGTAGCCAGATAGATGTTGTTCGCATCATATTTCAGACCAGCTGCCCATACTTCAGCATTTTGACCAGATGCATTCAGGCTGTTGTTACCGTAGATAACCTGATCATTAGTGCGGTCAGATTTAGCATAGGTTGCACCTACACCGAATCCTTCATACTCATAAGTAGTGGAGAAACCGAAACCATCACCGTTAGCTTCAGTTACGTCAGTGCGGTCATTTTTACCCTGATACTGAGCAGCAAAGTTCAGACCATCAACCAGACCAAAGAAGTCGTTGTTACGATAGGTTGCAACACCTGTGGTGCGACCAGTCATGAACACATCTGTTTGGGTCCAGGTATCGCCACCGAATTCTGGCAGAACGTCGGTCCATGCACCGATATCGTATGCTACACCGTAGTTACGGCCATAATCGATGGAGCCGTAGTCACCGAATTTCAGGCCAGCGAAGGCAAGACGGGTTTTATCTTTGGAAGAACCTTGAGATTCAGCACGGTTGCCTTTGAATTCATATTCCCACTGACCGAAACCAGTCAGTTGATCGTTGATTTGAGTTTCGCCTTTGAAGCCCAGACGAACATAAGTTGTGTCGCCATCATCTGCATCGTTAGAAGAGAAGTAGTGCTTAGCATTAACTTTTCCGTACAGATCCAGCTTGTTACTGTCTTTATTGTAAATCTCTGCTGCCTGAGCAGACATCGCCATCAGTACTGATGCAGCTACAGCAGAAATTGCCACTGTTAATTTTTTCATCGTGAGCCCTTTTATTTGAACTATTATTTAAAAATGATGTCACTGCACTACAAATATTCATCTAATCAATGAGATTATTTCAAGATGTAAGTTTTAGTTTCTCATTTAAATTGTGAAGTAGATCCCTATTTTTATCTGAACTGTTTCTATTGCACACAATGCATGACTATTTTGTGAACGAATATAAATTTGGTAGTCAAATTATATTAAAGGTTGTTATTTATGTTTGACTCATAATTTATTTTTTTAATTTAAATAGCCTAAAAATAACCATGGAAATTATTTGCATGATATTTGTTTAGATTTATTAATGTAATTGAGGTGGTTTTATTTAATACGCAATATAGCGCCGCTTGATATTAGTTCTATTTTTTTTTGCGTAAGATAGATGAGACAAACTGAGACGCATAATGGTTTGCAAGGCTCTAATACTTTGATGTTGAGGATGTGATGGGGCATGTACGGGGCATAGTACAATGATGTCCATCCAGGTGTAGATAATCTCCAGGCTTATCAAACAGGTTGAATTAACTCCGCGCCCTGGTTTTTAACATTACCCACCGCGCACGATACCGGGTGCCAGGTGAACTGGTTTGCTGGAACACAGCCACTGGCAGCAATTTCAGAGGCTTCTTTACCGCTAATCTCTTGCCGCATCCATTCCCGTGCAGCTTCTGGCGACAGTACCAGCGGGCGGCGGTCATGAATATCTACCAGACCCTGGTCTGCTGCTGCAGTGACAATTAAAAATCCTTCGGCTTCGTCACCACGCTCAAACGGTGTGCTACCTATCGCGGCTATAAAAACAGGTTGTCCATCAGCGCGATAGATAAAATAAGGCTGTTTTTTGTCGCCTTCTTCTTTCCACTCAAACCAGCCATCGGCAAAACAGATTGCCCGACCATGTTGCCAGAGCGGTTTAAACATACGACTGGTTGCGGCAGTTTCTACGCGGGCGTTAATCAGCGGCGGTTTATCCCACCATCCGGGAGCATATCCCCAGAAAACCGGATCCAGATGAAGGTGTTCATCACGTTCACTGAGCAGAAGAACTTTGGTTCCCGGCGCGACGTTGTATCTGCCAATGGGTTCGGGATCGTAGGGAATATCGCGTTCAATATCTTCCGCGAGAAGCGCAAGGTAATCTTCACGCGTTTGGGATTGGGCAAAGCGTCCACACATAGAAACCTCCTGAGGTCACACTGAAAAGAATAGGAGAGGGGGCGGGTAAAATCTATGTGATAGAGAGGTAACGATGTTCCCGCTGTGGGCCACAGCGGGAATGAGGGATTACTTCTGAATTAAATAACGAATGGTCGGCCCGTCTTGCTGAATATCCAGCACCGTATAGCC
>SFGN01000138.1 GCA_004556565.1 Lachnospiraceae bacterium
AAAACGGCAGGCCAGCGTCTTTTTTCAGACGCGGTAAGACAAAATGTCGAACACACTGAACCATACATCCTCCCGGCAAATTGTCCGGCATTATACTCATCGTCAGAAGCGGCGCAAGCATTTGATGCAATATTTTGTCAGCGCAAACGGTTTATTTGAATTAAAAGTCAAGGTATATGCATTTTTATTTGATGTGATTCTGCAGGGGAACTGTCGTTCGGTATCAATAATTGCAGACATTCCCTGCTTTTTTCTTTTTCACTTTCACGCAATCAGATATGCATTTTATTCCATTCATCCGACTTATGGGGCGGAGTGTGAAAGCGAACGGCTAACACTATTGCTTACTGCTCAGGGATGCGCGCTATCACTTTAATTTCAAAATCAAAGCCTGCCAGCCATGTAACACCCACCGCCGTCCAGTTTGGATAAGGTGGGGCGCTAAATATTTCATTTTTCACCGTCATGATGTCTTCAAATTGGTTTTCTGGATCGGTATGGAAGCTCGTAACATCAATGATATCGTCAAAAGTGCATCCCGCAGCTGCCAGGGTCGCATGCAAATTATCAAATGCCAGTCTGACTTGTTGCTGAAAATCGGGTTCTGGTGTTCCGTCCTCTCGACTTCCTACTTGCCCGGAAACAAACAGCAAATCGCCGGAACGAATAGCCGCAGAATAACGATGCTCAGCATATAGTGAATGTCGGCCAGCAGGGAAAACAGCGGTTCTTTCTACCATTTGGTTATCCTCAAGATTTACGACATGAACAGAAGATTTCTCTTTACCGGGAGCCGCTTTTAGCGGACGACGTGAGTAAACAAAACCCAGACATCATGGATAATGGCTGGGCTTAATTGAGCGTAGTCGGTTATGCGCCAAACGCGCCATCAATGGTATGCATCGCGCCGGTAACAAAACTGGCTTCTGGCCCTGCTAACCATGCGACCATACCAGCGACCTCTTCCGGTTGCCCATGTCTTTTGATAGCCATCAAACTATGCAACATATCGCGCATTGGCCCGTTGGCGGGATTAGCGTCGGTATCAATTGGCCCTGGCTGGACGACGTTAATGGTGATCCCACGCGGTCCAAAATCACGGGCCAGCCCGCGCGCCATGCCTTGCAGGGCAGATTTGCTGGCGGCATAAGCAGCCATGCCTGCAACAGGCATACGATCGCCATTCACGGAGCCGATGATTAAGATGCGCCCGCCTTCGGGCATCTGCCGGGCGGCTTCAACAGAGGCATGATAAGGAGCATGAATATTGATTTTGAAAAGGCGATCAATATCGTCGGCATTTAATTCCAGGGCCTCGCCAAAGACGCCAATACCTGCATTTACCACCAGGATATCCAATGCGCCGCTCTTACGAACGACATCAATGACAGCGTCTCTGTCAGCACTATCTGTGAATACTGCTGTCGCTCCAGTCTCTTGTGCCAGGCGTTTAGCGGCATCTTTCGACCCCGCATAGGTGAATCGTACATTGGCCCCATCGGTGACGAAACGACGTACGATAGCGGCACCGATACCACGACTGCCACCGAGGATGAGAACTGTCTTACCTGTAAAAGCGCCCATAAGGACTCCTTGATTTATTATGTAACATGCATTACAAAACTGTTTTAACTTTCTGTCAACAGGTTTTGTAATGGTCACTAAAAAACAATCTCGCGTTCCAGGTCGTCCCAGACGTTTCGCTCCTGAGCAGGCAATCTCTGCGGCAAAAGTGCTTTTTCACCAAAAAGGTTTCGATGCTGTCAGTGTTGCTGAAGTTACTGATTATCTTGGTATTAACCCCCCGAGCCTCTACGCGGCTTTTGGCAGTAAAGCTGGGTTATTTAGCCGTGTACTCAATGAATACGTCGGTACGGAAGCTATTCCGCTTGCCGATATTCTTCGTGATGATCGTCCAGTAGGCGAGTGCCTGGTTGAGGTATTAAAAGAAGCGGCGCGCAGATATAGCCAAAACGGCGGCTGCGCTGGCTGTATGGTTCTTGAAGGTATTCATAGTCATGATCCACTAGCGCGTGATATTGCCGTTCAATATTATCACGCCGCAGAAACGACCATTTATGACTATATCGCCAGGCGGCATCCACAAAGCGCACAATGTGTGACTGATTTTATGAGTACCGTGATGTCAGGGCTTTCTGCGAAGGCACGGGAGGGGCACTCAATCGAACAACTCTGTGCAACAGCTGCACTGGCGGGGGAAGCGATAAAAACTCTTCTCAAGGAGTGATGCTGGCCTTGATCCGAAAGGCGGGAACGCGCCTGCCGATAAGTTGTGATAAGACAATAATTCACGCGTTAAGGCTAGCGGAATTGATCATCTTTTCGTATAACGATAGAAATGAAACGTTGTTTTAATTAAGGAGTGGAAAAGATGATCATCGGAAATATTCATAATCTTCAGCCGTGGCTACCCCAGGAGTTACGCCAGGCGATTGAGCATATCAAAGCACACGTTACGGCAGAAACGCCAAAGGGCAAGCACGATATCGAAGGCAATCGTCTGTTTTATCTTATCTCGGAAGATATGACCGAGCCGTACGAAGCCCGCCGTGCGGAGTACCATGCCCGCTATCTCGACATTCAGATTGTGTTAAAAGGTCAGGAAGGCATGACCTTCAGCACGCAACCTGCAGGCACGCCGGATACCGACTGGTTAGCTGATAAAGACATCGCATTTTTGCCGGAAGGCGTTGATGAGAAAACAGTTATCCTTAATGAAGGTGATTTTGTTGTGTTTTATCCGGGGGAAGTGCATAAACCGCTGTGCGCAGTGGGTGCACCAGCCCAGGTTCGCAAAGCAGTAGTGAAGATGCTGATGGCGTGATGACTTTTCGCCGTAAATAACTCCAGGTTTACGGCGAGTTTGTGAAAAGAGCGTTTTTTGATATTTTTTTGTGAGTAAAATTTGTAATGCTTAGACGTTCTTATTAACTCAAGGAGTCCGTCATGAGCAAAATATCAGGTTGGAATTTTTCTCAAAACATTACATCAGCCGACAATTGTAAACAAAAAAATGAAGACTTAGATACCTGGTATGTGGGAATGAATGATTTTGCCCGAATTGCCGGAGGGCAGAATAGCAGAAGCAATATTCTTTCTCCCAGAGCATTTTTGGAGTTTTTGGCTAAGATATTTACCCTGGGTTATGTGGATTTTAGCAAACGCTCCAACGAAGCGGGTAGAAATATGATGGCTCATATTAAGTCCTCATCTTATATCAAAAATAATGATGGTAGTGAGATAATGAAGTTTGTTATGAATAATCCTGAAGGGGAGCGAGCGGATTTATCTAAGGTGGAAATAGAAATTACACTTGCCTCAGCTTTTAATAATGGGATTCGTGAAGGACATACAGTCATTATATTTACACAACCTGATGGTTCGACTAATCGTTATGAAGGGAAGTCCTTTGAAAGAAAAGATGAGAGTTCATTACACCTGATTACTAACAAGATTCTGGCGTGTTACCAACGCGAAGCTAACAAGGAAATAGCTCGTCTATTAAATATTCCGCAGGAGTTAAATAATTCTCAGGACTTGAATAACTCGCAGGTGAGTTGTAAAGATTCAGTTGATTCTACGATTACGGATTTATTAGAAAAACCATTGAATAATGCATTATTAGCAATAAGGAAAGAACATCTGCTATTAATGCCTTATGTATGTAATGAATCGATTTCATACTTGCTTGGTGAAAAAGGGATACTGAAAGAAATAGATGACCTTAACGCAGTAAATAATTATCTTCTTAATAATAAGAAAGCTACTAACAATGAAATTAATGACATCAAAGTTAACCTGTCTCATATTCTTATTGATTCCTTAGATGATGCAAAAGTTAACCTTACACCGGTCATCGATTCGATTCTGGAGATTTTTTTAAAATTCCCATATATTAATGATGTAAGAATACTGGATTGGTGTTTTAATAAAAGAATGCAATATTTTGGTGATTCTGAAAAGATAAAGTATGCATGCTCCGTGATAAATCATATTGATTTTAGCCGCGATCAATCTAAAGATTTTAGCTGCGATCAATCTAAAATTAAAATAGCTGAGACCTTATTTTTCAATCTCGATAAAGAACACTATAAAAATAGCCGTAAATTACAGGAATTGATTTGGGATAAGTTGGTTGCATATGTCAATGATTTTAACTTAAGCAATCAAGAAAAATCACGCTTAATACTAAGGTTATTTGATGATGTTAAGTTGCTATTTAATGAAGTGCCTGTCAGCATTTTAGTAAATGATATTTTTTTGAAGGATTTTTTCATGAAGCAACCTGATTTTGCTAAGTGGTATTTCTATCAATTACTTAAAGATTATGAGGGCGAACAGCTGTATCTTAATGAGTTAGGATATGTTTATGGTAATGAAGAAAAAACAAATGAAATTGTAAAAAACAATCCGGGTTATGTCGTTAAGATTTTTGAAGAAAAGATGGTTAATGAATTAAAAATTAGAACAAGAATGATGAAAATCCTCCGGAAGATTTACGTATAGCAATAGAAAAATATGGATGGAATAATTGAACTATTACTGCATAAAATAATGTGATGCCGGGATGTTTTTGTATTTCCCGGCATCTTTATAGCGATATCAATTATTTACTGAGCGTCGCGACCATCACCGCTTTGATGGTATGCATGCGGTTTTCCGCCTGATCAAAAACAATGCTGGCGGCAGATTCGAAGACCTCATCAGTCACTTCCATTCCGCCATGTAGGCCAAACTCTTCCGCCATTTTCTTACCAAGCGTCGTCTGGTCGTCATGAAACGCGGGCAGGCAGTGGAGGAATTTGACCTCCGGGTTACCGGTCAACTGCATCATCTTGCTGTTCACCTGATAATCACGCAGTAATGCAATCCGTTCTGCCCATTTCTCTTTTGCTTCCCCCATCGACACCCATACATCGGTATAGATAAAGTCAGCACCTTCAACTCCTTTGGCTACATCTTCCGTCAGCGTAATATTCCCGCCATTTTGCTGTGCCAGGGCGCGGCATTCCGTAACCAGCGCAGCTTCCGGCCAGCATGCCTGTGGCGCGACCAGACGCAAATCCAGACCGGTAAGCGCCGCAGCTTCGAGCATCGAATTGCCCATGTTGTTA